>CAZYBJ010000046.1:656-6236 GCA_964645325.1 uncultured Candidatus Saccharibacteria bacterium | reverse complement strand
GGCTACGAAAGAATTTCTACCTTTAATATAGCACAAAAAGTAAAAGTAAAAAATCAAGTTATGCACAACCACTTCTCTATAGTATAATATGCGCATTATGGAAGTACCAAAATTTATTAAAAATCTAGGCGTTGCGGCTGCAGTTGTTGCGGGTGGTTTTGGTATGGATGTGTCAGCGCAGACAGGTACACCCAAAAGTCCTGAGGCAAAAAAGCCCAAAACTGAGTACACTATAAGTACTTTGGTAAATCAGGATACGACGGCCTTAAAAACTACAGAGGCTATGAAGGGTGATTTTGAAAAAACAAAAAAATTGATAGATTATTTTCATATACAAAGTGCGGGGGGTGAGGTAAGTAAGATTGGGCAAGATGGTGTTAACTTCGTATTTCAATATCATACCCTTGATATAGAAGATATACATGACAAAACCAATGACTATAAAATACACACAACAGTAGATGTGGCTGGAAATAAATCGCTGGTGATGGTCCACAAAAAGTATAATCTTATCGAGGTTCCGAATCAGTCAGGTGCCCTAACCACAACGAAAAAACTCGTTGGTATCGATTCTTACCGTATAGATCATGAGGGTAGAGTAAATTTAGTTGATAAACAAAAAGTAACTGGAAAGTTTACCAAGGCCGGCCTTTCACGACTTCCAATATTCACACATAGTAATGAAACAGAGCATGAAAGCCGTACTCCAAACCCATATGAATTAACAGGGGACCTGTATACTTGTTATGGAGAAAAAACAATTACGGAGTTTACGTATAACGAAGAGGATAACTTAGCAAAAATATCTGAATTCCGAAAAGAATTGTGGAAACTCACCCATATTCTCAATGAGGAAATATGTAAAAGAGGTTCTGGAGAAAGTGATGAAGCATATAGGAGCCGGCTTGCTGCTATTAGAACGGGGGCGGCGGCAGAGCAAGGGCGAGTACTTAGTCTCTTGAACCAGTTGAAAACATTGCATGGACAACAACAAGAACTTCAAAAAAAGACCGCATCACTTACCCCAGCCCCCTAAATTCGCATCTGTGCAAGGGTAAAAAGATAAGGTATAATGCATGTATATGAAACATATAAAAAAAATACTTTTTGCACTGGTACTATCGGTTGTTTTTGTGCCGGTATTTTCGGTGCGGGCGTGTACATTGGCACCAGGAACAGTAGCGCCTACCTCGCAAAGCATTATCAAGGCAGGAGGAAACGTAGTTATTGGGAGCATTGTTGCAACGGGTGATATTGTGGTGGGAAGGGTATTAGAACGTAAACAGGGCACCTCGTACGATTATGTGGTGATGATTTCTGACAAGACCTCTTGCGGCACCCATCCTGATGCCTTTACGGTGGGCGAGTTTTTCGTCGCTATAACGCCACAGGGAAACTCCTTTATTATCGAGCATTTGGATTTGGACAGTCAGTTTACGTTATTTTACAGAACGTTGTTCGAGGCACAGCAGGGCGCACAGCAAATTATGAATAGCCTTGTTGATCCCGTTACGCCACCAACGGGCGTACTCGCTGAAACTCCTGCCAGTGTGTATGTCCCTGTGGGTCGTAGTTTGAAGCCAGGAATGAAGGGCGCTGAAGTTATGGCCCTTCAGGAAGCCTTGAAAAAGATCCCGACGATTATATTAGAAAAGGCAGATGGCTCGTATGGTCCTAAAACGCAAACAGCCGTAACACAATTTCAAACAATGAAGAACTTGACCGCCGACGGGCTCGCCGGAGTAAAAACACAAAATGCATTGCGCGATCATCTTGCAACTATTGCGACCACGGCAGCGACTATTCCCACAACGAGTGCTACTCCTGCGCCAATTATTTAAAAATGTGTTAGACTAGTAATATAAAAGCTATTATTAAATATAACTATTTACTTATATATATGAATACAGACCAAAATCAATTACCCAAAACAGTGTTGCTCTACGCACTTTCTTTTCTTGCGGTTATTATTTCTTTGAGTGTATTAGTAGGCTTTATTGTGTTGATTCCTAATGAAGGAGACATGAATAGTAAAACGATTAACGTACAGGGAACAGGAGAAGTATTTGCTTCGCCTGATATTTCTGAATTTAACTTTACCGTACGCGAAGAAGACAAGGATGGCACCCGAGCGCAAACAAAGGGATCTGAAAAAGTAAGTAAGGTATTGGCTGAACTTCAAAAAATAGGTATTGCCGAAGAAGATATTAAAACAGATATGTTAAGTGCAAATCCTCGTTACGAGTGGCATGAAACAAAACCAGTGGCCCCTTGTACTGCAGATGGTTCATGTGTGAATCCAGAAAGTAAACGAGTGATCGTTGCCTATGAGTTTTCACAAACTATTACCATTACGCTCCGTGATCTGACGAAATCAGGTGAGGTGTTGCGCGCACTGAGTGTTGCTGATGTTTCTGATATTTATGGACCTAATATGCGTATCGAGGATGCCGATGCTCTCCGTACCGAGGCGCGTCGCGAAGCAATTGATAAGGCGCGTGAACAGGCAAAGATTATTGCGAGTGATTTGGGAGTGCGCCTAGGCAAGATGACTTATTTCTACGAAGATAACAATGGTGGCTACCCTATGCCTTATGCGCGTGGCGGTGAAGAGATGATGTATACTGACGCTAAAATGGGTGGTGTTGCGATGGCTCCAGCTCTAGCTCCAGAAATTCCTGTAGGGCAAAATAAAATTACTTCAACGGTAAATATTACTTATAAAATAAAATAGAAATTCTCGATCGTTTTAACGAGGGTGTAATAGAGGTTATTCCACGAGGAGTTTTTATGGTGAATAGCTATGAGCGATCCAACAGATAAAGATAGCAAGAAAAAGAAAGATAAAAAACTCAATATACCCCTGATTTGGAAATATCTCTGGCCACACGTGCGAGCGTATAAGTGGTCTACGCTTTTCATCTTTGGCATTTCTGCCATAGCTTTTGTCTTGGGTGGTGTAGTAACACCGAAAGTCTATCAAAGAATTATAGATGTAATTGATCTACAGCAGGGCATACCAGGAACGTTACCAGAAAAGCTTTTACAGGCACTGATACTTTTATTGGTAGTAAAAATTACTTCTCATGTGATTATTCGTGCTGTTGAGTATGTTCTTATTTACTCCGAAAGTAAAATTATAGAGCGCATGTATAATGAAACCTTGGGTCGGTTAACACTTCATTCACAGAAATTTTTCAGTAATAATTTTTCCGGAAGTCTTGTTGCCAAAACAAAGCGTTATGTACGTTCTATTGAGCATCTGTACGAGATAATACTGTGGAATTTCTGGAGTGTAAGTATACAGCTTGTAGGTGTATTTATTGTTGTTTTCTCTGAAAGCACTCTTTTGGGAACAATATTTTTATTGTGGTCTATAATATATATAGCATTCACACTTATTTTTGTAAAAAGTAAGGTTAAGTTAGACTTAAAAAAAGCAGAGATGGATTCAAAAGTTACTTCAACTTTTTCTGATCTTATGGGCAATATGCTCACGGTTAAGGTTTTTAGTGGTCATGCATTTGAGAAGAAATCATTTTCGGAGGTTACTCATGCCGAGGAAATTGCGCGACGGCGTTCTTGGAATTTTAGTGTTCTCCGTAATGCGGTGATGGGATTTTTTGCTATTGCTATTGAATTAGCTGGTATAGCAGTAGTGTTAGTACTTTGGGCCAAAGGAACCGTCTCTGCGGGTGTTGTGGTATTAATTCAACTGTATACTTCAAATTTATCTCAAAATCTTTCATGGCTGGCTCGTGCTATTGTTGGATTTACTGAATCACTTACTGACGTAAAAGAAATGGTAGATATCTTCGAACAAACACCAGACATTCTTGACCCAGAAAAACCTGAAAAGTCCCGTATTACAGAAGGAGCAATTACATTTAATAATATAAATTTCAAATATTCAGACGGACAAGCCGTATTTAAAAAATTTAATTTGACGATTCCTGCAGGGCAAAAGGTAGGACTGGTGGGGCATTCTGGATCGGGTAAGTCTACAATCATGAATTTGTTGCTGCGCTTTGTTGATGTGGACAAGGGCGCTATTACTATTGATGGACAAGATATTAGAAATCTTACCCAGGATGATCTGCGTTCACATATTTCCTATGTGCCTCAGGATCCTATTCTTTTTCACCGCACGATTGAGGAAAATATCACCTATGGCAATCACACGGCTAAAAAGGCTGCCGTGATAGAGGCAACAAAAAAGGCGCGTGCACATGATTTTGTTATGGAACTGCCTCAGAAATATAAAACACTGGTGGGGGAACGTGGGGTAAAGTTATCCGGCGGACAACGTCAGCGTATCGCCATTGCGCGCGTTATGTTGGAAAGTACGCCTATTTTGATTCTCGACGAGGCAACCAGCTCGCTAGATTCTATTAGCGAGCATCATATACAAGAAGCCTTTATCGAGGCTATGAAAAATAGAACAACGCTGGTGATTGCGCATCGTCTGTCTACGGTTGCCCATTTGGATCGCATCATTGTTTTGGACAAGGGGGTTATTGTAGAAGATGGCACCCATGAAGAATTATTAAAAAAGGGTGGCGTGTATACCGAGTTGTGGCAACATCAGACGCAGAGTGTGTAGAAAGATTTTCGTTTCCAAAAACTTCGCCCTTCTTTTCAAAAATCTGTGTGCTATAGTTTAGCGTATAATAATTTATTTTTAGAGAAAATTTCTATGCAGTATATTAAAAAGTTTGCGCCCCTACTTGCTATAATTAGTATAGTTATAGGATTTATCGTTGTAGTATCTAAACAAACATCAACACAACAAGAATTAGTTCCCAAAGAACTGATTACATTTGAAACAGATAACAAGGGGAATATCATATCTCGTGATGGCGAATTTGTAGATTGGGCTCAAGATTTTTTGGGTGGAACTCTGACTACGGCTGATTCGCTGCGGACGGCACTGCGCGTTTTGGAAATAAATAATTTTCTTGATCCTGAATCTTATTTTGAAATTAAAAATCAACAAAAAGTAATTGCTACTCTTGATGAAGTTCTAGAATTATTAACAACTCAAAAAGAAGAAGTACGCGCGCTGGACAGTCGTATCACAGAAATAGAAGTAGACAGTGGCGATCTCAACACTATTGAAGATGTCTCTATAATTTCTTATCTCATGACGTTACGAAAGTACATACAAACAGAGACACTCGATGTAGATTATGATGCGAAATATGATGAATTGATATATGGCTTTACGCAAGCACAAGATCTCTACGCGCTTATAAGTGCTGCGGGTGTTTCTCGTTTTGATGAATTACAGGGAGAACAAGCGATGTTAAAAGATCAATTTATGAAAGAAATAACTACTTCACTTGGTGTTTCTTTGGATACCATAGAGTTCCCACAGATCCCCTTGGTGTACCTATCATGGACATGGTTTGTGGATACAGAATTATTGTACTCTATTGTTGATACAGACGGACTTGCTGATACCGACAAGGCGCGCTTGGGTATGGGTCCAGATGATCTGATATTTGAACTAGATACGCTTACAAGAAATACTATTCTTGAATCAGCGCAGAAATGTCTTAGCCCGCTTGCGCTCGACGT
>CAZYBJ010000046.1:0-646 GCA_964645325.1 uncultured Candidatus Saccharibacteria bacterium | reverse complement strand
TACTACGTATGTACAGCTCATTCCTTTACAAAGAGATACTGTAAAACAGGTATATGTAAGTGTTATCTCAGAGCCTTCTGTAAATGGCTATATCGTAGATCCAGAACTCCTTACGAGTGGTGAAATGATTCATCCGTGGGGAGAAGAGCTCCCTGGTTTTCAAAGTACACTCGTGAATGTTAGTGATTTTAGTTGTGAAGATGTAGTATTTGCAGCATAAACAATACAACGTAATACAATATAAAAACCACTGTATAGATTTTATACAGTGGTTTTTATTTTTTAAAAATTAGTTATCGCCACCTGGGAATTTATCTAATGCACTGATGTCGAATTTGTATTTGTTGCTGCCTAAAAAACCACCCGATTCTGTTGTAATCAATCCCTTGCTTTCAAGGTTCTCAAAATCTTTGCGAGTAAAGCCTTCTGGAAAATGTTTTTCTGCTTCTGAATACGTCATTCCGTTCTCTAATTTTGCCAACACCTCAGCATGACTTGATCCAAAATCTCGATGGTTTGCGCTCAAATGGTCACTAATTCTGGTATGTAAATCTGTTAACATAAAATTTTAAATTAGTTGGATAATACATTCATTATATTACGCTGGGATGTTTTTTGAAAGTGCTTCGCGGGTGCGTGGTCCAAA
>CAZYBJ010000045.1:0-6369 GCA_964645325.1 uncultured Candidatus Saccharibacteria bacterium | reverse complement strand
TAGAACTCCGGACTTCTAAGCCGGCTATGGAGGTTCGATTCCTCCCAGGGGCACAACCAAAACCAAGCAATAAGGCCTGTTAAATCTATTCTATACGTTTTTACGTATTTTCTCCAGTGCTACAGCAATAGCCGGTGCAAAACGTAGTGCGTCATACCAATCTACCTCGGGGATAAGATCCTGTATTTCTGGGAATAAACGCCAGACATTTATATGCCTCGCCCCTAAACGACTAGTGCGGTAGAGGTAATCCAGCAGCCCCTTCATGTGTGCACCCTCTCCTAGTACCACTATTTCAGAGAGGGTTCCTCGCTCTGTTTGATGCGTATACGTGCTGTCCTGCCAAGTATCTATTATAGATTGAATAGTGTCAGTAATAGGGACAAGCGCCTTGTGCAATGCTCCGCGCAGGGCGGATTCGCGATGGGTGTGCATAATACCGTAGCGTTTGTAAATTTTTCGGGCCTCTTCAGGGCTCACGTGTACATATGATTGTATTGTGTTGAGGAGATTCTCTTCACCGACGGGAACTGTTTTTATAAACGCAACACGCGTACCAACTACAAGGGCGATATGTGTTTCTGTTACTCCTATGTCCAGCATGATGTAGGGACCCGCGCCGTCACCATGCATATGGGCAAGACTTGCCGGCAATGAATATGTTTCTATCTCGCGAAAACCTGCCTGCCCTAAAAGTAAGCGGTATGCGTCTGCGCGCGAACGCGCATACAGTGTGCCGTGCACAGAAATGTGAGTTTCAGAATTGTGCATTATTTCATATTCACACACAGCATCCTCTGGCACCATCTCTGGGACATGCATAATATAATCGGTTATCGCTGTTTGAATAGATTGCTCGGCATCTCTACCCACTTCTAGGGGCACGCTAAGTTTAAAGACCTGTGTGTAGTGTGCAGGCAATGCACAGGCAACAGGAACAAGGTGGTGTACACGCAGTGGCAATAGGGCGCGCACTAACTCATGAGGATTCTGTATGCTGCCCCCCACCACAACACCTGCGGGCAACGCTATTCTGCCATGCCCTTGTATACTGAGTGTACCTCCGTTATTCATTACCAGCCGCGCCCACAACACCCTATCGTTTGTTATGGTTATACCAAGAACGACACGCTCTGGTTGTTGCGATTGTGGTGATGATGAAAAAAACCAATCAAGTATCTTCATATATGCTCTATCATCTCATAAAATCTTTCTGTACCCAAGTTATTTTAAAATAATATACAGAACAAGTGCGATAACTAATGCCATGGTTCCCCAATTAAAAATACGAAAGGCTCGATCTGCCATTGTATTGCTGAGTTTACCAAGAACAAAACCCTCGAACCAAAAACGAATACCACGCCCCGTAATAACAGCAAGACTGAATGTCCATATGTTGACTTTAAATATTCCCGCACCTATCGTGAATACCTTGAAAGGTATGGGACCAAAACCAGAAATAAAGATAGCCCAAAAAGCATTCTCGCCAAAAAACTCGCCTATTTTTTGCATTTCACCCTGCAGATTATATAAATTAATGAGAGGCTCGGCCACGGTATGCAAAAGAGCAATACCAATAACATATCCCAAAAAAGCCCCCGCCATAGAACTAAGTGCAGTAATAGTAGACAGGCGAAGCCACTTTTCCCGACACGCCAATATCATGGGAATCAGAAAAAAGTCAGGTGGTATAGGAAAGAAAGAAGATTCTGCAAAAGAAATAACGCCCAGAATATATTGTGCGCGTACCGTACTCGCCCCTCTACGCAACCAATCGCGCATGTTGTTCTTCATCTGTATAAATCGCGCAATCATAAGGGAAAAAGTATTAACGAATTTTACTACCTGCTTTTAAGGGTCGTTCCGAAGTAATGAAACAAAATGCAGTGTCATCATCGCCCACCGCCATCAACATGCCGTGACTTTCTACACCACGAATCGTACGTGGCTCGAGATTAACGACGTATAATACTTGCTTGCCCACGAGGGCTGTATAATCACCCACATATTCACGAATACCTGAAACAATCTGTCGTACCGATATCTCTTCCCCTTCTGGTGTTGTGTAGGTATGCGTTCCTAATTCTGGAGTAAACTGAACCAAACAGCGCAATAATTTGTCCGCACCCTCAATCGGCTCGACAAAACGAATAATACCCAATCGCATATCCAACTTTTTAAAATCATCATACGTTATAATAGGTTCCATATGCATTGTAGAATATCATGAATTATTCTTTTGCGCTTCTATATATCTCTGGAGAAGTACTGCTGCCGCACTGTCATCCCTCTTATCCACACCCCCTCCCGAGCGATGTTTTGTTGCTTGCCGCCTTGGCCCCGCATTGGCAAATTTCTGAAATGCATGCACAGCAACACTGGTCCCAAATTCATTGGATAAGTGTATGGGCAAGCTAATTTTCGCCGAAAGACCTTTTATAAAAGCATGCACGCGTCCCATTACCTCATTTTCCTTACCGCTCCCTGACACAGAATGACCCACCACCACCCCATCTATATGTTCTTTTTTTATAATTTCAAGAACGCTCTGGATACTCTTGTCGTCACACGCAATAATACTGTAGGGAAAAGCCATGGTTCCCCCATCATCAGAAACCGCCAGTCCTATATTTTTTGTACCGTAATCAATGCCGAGATATTTCATGAGAGTATTGTAGCATTAAAGCTTTCTCGATAAACACCACCCCTCGGTCCCCTCCTCATAAGAGGAGGGGAAGTTCCCCATACAAAGTAATGGGGAAAAAATTTGTTTATGGGATTCTCCCTCCTTTTATAAGGAGGGAGTTAGAGGGTGGTTTTTCAATCATTTACATCTGCCCTTATTTTGATACTATCTATACGTAACCAATCTCTGGTCCTACCGTAGCCGGTAGGCGAAGGAGGATGGAGGGATGGTAGAGTGGTTGAATACACCGGTCTTGAAAACCGGAGTGCCGCAAGGTACCGCGAGTTCGAATCTCGCTCCCTCCGCAAAACTAAAAAATCACAGAGTTTTGCTCTGTGATTTTTAGTTTCTGTATGAGGGATGTTGGATGAGAAAGATAGAACAAAAAAACAGCAGATTTATCTGCTGTTTTTTGTTAAAATGTAATCATGGAAGAAAAGACCCAGAAAGAGCAAATAGTTGAATTCTTTCAATCCCTGAATTGGTTAGGGATGGTTTTTGAAGATAATAAAATATCATGCCCTTCTGGAGATGTTGCTGTTTTTGAAGGTAGTAAAGTAACGATAGATTTCCATTTTTATAACCGCCTACAAAATAGTTACGAGAAAAGAAATAGCCGACAAACATTGATTATTTCTGATAAGGTTGGATTCAGTAGCATAATAAGAACTCGTCGTGGCAGTGATTATGATATCTCGTGGTTTGACTACATTAAAAACATTCTCAGTATTGATGATAGATTCACAAAGATTAAAATCCTCACCACAGGTAAAAAAATTCTTAGAAAAACTACTGAAAAAACCATCCAAATACCAGAGTCAATTTTGAACGAGATTTCAGCTGATGCTTACGAAGTATTCAAGAAAGGTAAATCTAGTAAGAATCGCCTTGAAACTTTTTTGATCAACAAGTTAAAACTTAAATACACAAATAAGGCACCAAAAGAAACAACTACCGTAGGAAAGGGAGATTTTTCATTTATGGTTGAACGATTCAATTTGAAGAATAAAAACAAGAAAAAAGATTACGACAACTTTCTTGATTTAGAAGACACTAAAAACCTTGAATATTTTACTGAAAAATTAATTCGAGATAAAGTATTTTCGCCAGACTTTTTAAGAACATTGGATGAGTATTTTATTAAGGAGAAGCTCAAAGATATTATTAAAATAGGAAGAGAGATACTTGCACTTGGTACGACGGATATGAAAACCGAGAAAGCAAAGAAAGTAATCGCAAAGATAGTTGATGATGCTTCAGACATTAAACAACTTGAAAGTCTGTGGCAAAAGTATTTTGAAAAGTATTTGCTCTATCTTGTTTTTTCATACAAAAAGATTTATCCAAAAATAGAATTCAAGGATATCGATGGCGGTAAAAAGTACCCTGATTTTATTGGGATAAATCATTATAATGGACTTGATGTAATTGAAATCAAGACCCATCTTAAAAATGCAGTTACATGGGATTCTTCACATAAAAATTTCAGCTTCTCTTCTGAGTTAAGTCGGGCTGTAATTCAAACGATGAACTACATGGATGCCATTGTACAAAAACGTTTTCAAAATAATTCTGACGAAAAGAAGATTACTAACATGACTGAGGAGGAGAACCTATCATCCTAGAGGTATCATTATAATCTCTTCAGATCTAAAACTTACTAAAAGTAAATTGAATAAAGCAAAGGAACAGAGTTTAAAACGTGATTTTACGAAACTTAGAAATTCGTTACAGAATATAGAAATTCTAACCTTTAGTGAAATTTTGCAAATTGCAGATGATTATGTAAAAAATATCCATTCACAATATGAATAAATTTTACTCCATAATCAACGCCAGCTCCTTATCCTTGTAAATAATCCCACTCCTCAAATTCGCCAACAACTCTCTTTTCTTATTCACCGTACCCTCTCTCAAAATATACTTCGCATAGTTTCATCTATCAGTGTCATTTCTGTTTTCTGGTTTATTCTACATATTGCAAAAAAGAGCGGTTTACGTCCTTCTTTTTTAGTTCGCTGCGACGTTTCGCAGTATCTTTTCCATCTTACGACCTTTGGCTAATTCATCAACCAACTTATCCAAGTATCTAACTTTTTGAGTTAACGGATTTTTGATATTCTCGATACGATAACCACATATCATTCCAGTTATTAGAGATGCATTTTTATTTAAATTTGCTTTTTGAAAAAATGTTTCAAACGTAACTTTTTCATTAATAACTTCTTTCACCTTTTTAGCATCAAAGCCCGTCAGCCATTTTACAACCTGATCCAATTCTTTTTTTGTTCTACCTTTCTTTTCTATCTTTGCAAGATACAGCGGATAGACTGAGGCGAAAATCATATTTGCAAATCGTAGGTCATGAGCACTCTCGTGATTCATATTTTTTTGAGCTGGCTTTGCTTTATCTAATTGAATCTTTTCTAAAACACCTTTTCTTTTTACTATATTTTTATAATCCCATTGTATACTAATTGCTTTCTTGAGCCATCTTTTCAGGTGACTCACTTTGATTTCTTTTACATCTGTATAAAAGATTTCTGCGGCTTTAAACTTACCCACAGCTTTTAAATCTATTTCATCAAAACTTTGCCCAGAGAAAAACATCAGCGAAACCCCGCTATCTTTTCGAACAACATACGACACTACTGGGTTCCCATTTAAAAACCACACAGGACTACCGTGCCATATTTTAGATTCGTTTTTCTTTAGACCTTTATTAACTTGTGCTTCTAAAAATTCACAGATCTCCTTCACACTTTTTGTCTGTGATTTGTTGTATGAAGATATAGTTGTGGTTGTTTTTTGCATGACTTTTTATTTATAACTAAAGTCAACCATCCACTCGATACCATACTTATCCCTCAACATGCCAAAATACGAACCCCAAGGGCTGTCTGCAATTGGCATTTCAACTTTTCCTCCTTGCGAAAGTCCATTAAATAATTTGTCAGCCTCCTCTTTACTTTCTGCACTGATAGAAATTTTACTTCTATTTTCATTTTCGTTGTGCCTCCCCATAAACTCTGGGGTATCACTTCCCATCAATATACTGCCTCCACCTATTGGCAAAGCGATGTGCATAATGTTATTGACCTCCTTTTCGGGAAGAGGAAAGTCTGGGTTTGGAAAATCTTTGAAACGAGTTATATTTGCAAACTCGCCACCAAAAACTGATTTATAAAATATAAACGCTTCTTCAGCATTTCCGTTAAAGTGAATGTAGGGATGAATGGTTGCCATAGTAATTTAGGGCTAATTATTAATAATTCTACTTTACCATTTTCTGTTTGTTTTTAATACTAAATTAGCAAGACTATCTTGTTCTCCCTCAACGTAAGTCTGTGTCCTAACAAATTCAACTTCTCGAGTGGTATGTCGTCACGTAATACCTACTTTGCATACTCTCTTGTATTTATAATATCTTCGTTGATAATTTCACAAGGTCGGGCGCAACAGTAAATGTCTTGACCAAGACATTCAAGAGACAGAGATTACACAGTACGTAGATAATCTCACCATTACCGACAGTATGAATGAATAGATTTGAGATAATAAAAGAAGTATAATTAAATTATGTAACACATGATCGAAATCACCTCTCCAGCACCATTTTCTTCAGGGTCATCTGACATGCTCAAGATCTTTTTGGGTGGTAGTATTGAAATGGACATGGCAGA
>CAZYBJ010000044.1:0-6386 GCA_964645325.1 uncultured Candidatus Saccharibacteria bacterium | reverse complement strand
AAAATCAAGACTGGGCCCCTGGGCAAGCTTCCCCGCATAGAGCGTATCGGCAACAATAGGATGATTCATGTATTTTGCATGCACACGAATTTGATGGGTGCGACCAGTCTGTGGTCGAAACTCTACGTAACTATAGTTATTGCCAAGATTATCAGTAAAGCGATGGAGAACCCGATAATCAGTAATTGCAGAGCGCATCATGCCACGCGCACCACGCTGGGCGGACCAGCGACGAAAGTCGGCACTACTTTTCCCTATGGGCGCATCGATAGTACCCGTATCATTGCGCACCGATCCATACACAAAAGCGCGGTATACTTTTGCAATAGTATGTTCCTGAAACTGCTTTTTTATATGATCAAAGAATTCTTGCGTACGCGGAATAATCATCACCCCAGAGGTATCGCGATCCAACCGATGCACAATACCCGAGCGGGGAATCACCTGCTCGCCCCCCTGTGCCTCGCGCGTCCAATCTTCGCCAACGCCCTGAATTTCTGGATACGCTCTCAAAAGCTGATCAACGAGGGTTTCGCCCGTAGCTCGTCCATCGCCGTGGACCATAAGCCCCGCCGGTTTGTTAATGATGAGGTAATCTACCTCCTCTGCTATAACCGTAAATGTGTTTTGATTTTCTTGAGTCATAAAAATATCATACGTGAATATTGGCAATAAAAATAGAGTGCAAAACGTAGTTCAGAAAAACAGCGGATCACGCATTGGATCATTGACTTTTTAAATAGAATTTCTTATTATTTTTTTTAAATACATTTGAAAACTTAACGCAACTAAAGGATATGGAAAAAATTAGGACGAGTAAACAGGAGCGACAAGACATGCTGGCTCGGGCAGCAAAAAAGGGGCTCAACCCAGAGGAAGTTCAGCGGGGGCGAAAGGCCCACCTTGAAAAGGTAAGGGGCTGGGCTGAAAAGTACAAGAAAGAAGGGATCTTGCCCGGCGAACATGCCATCAATCTCGATTGCACAGTAGCACTCGGGAATACTCGCGACGAGGAAATGACGAGCGCCTATGCCAAAGCGTTTGACTAATACTGAGACTCAAAACTCACAGAATAAAGCCACCTAACAGTGGCTTTTTCCTTATAAAAAAGAGCCGGGTATCTAATTTCATAGATGCCCGGCTCTCATCAGGGTGTGGAGAGAATAAAGACCTGATACACAGAATCTTTATGTGTCAAAAACTTTGACTCATAATTTCCATATTTTTGAACGGAAGAGGCATCAATGTCTCTTGTCAAAAAAATAAAAACGATGTGCCAACCCGAGCTCTTGTACACATATTCAATTCTTGTATTTTCTTCTAAAAAAATTGTGTGAACTTTTTCAATAAAAGAATCCTTAAAAACTCCACCATTAATCGAAAGCGCCATAATTTATGTCTCCAAATGGAGATTGTGCTTGAATAAATAATATTGTCAATATATTAAATTTCACTTTTTAAAAAAGAGATTTTTTATGATTTACTTATATTGAAAATAGTCTTTCATTATTCTTAATCCTATATCATTTTTAACGATGTCTGGATGTTGCTTTGTAATTTTTTGTATACGATCACTTGCCAAGATAGTTTTAACTTTATCAAGTGTCTCTGCATAAATAGACGCCACACTACCAATAAAGTTCTTTTTTTGAGCAATTTTTATAAGCTGTTCATATTGAAATTTTATTTGGTTAAGTACAACAACCTGAGTAATGTGTGACTTTATTTCAGAATTTTTATCGGATTCTAGTTGCATCAATTCTGCCAAGAGTTTCGGATGTATCACAACAACTGCGCGCGGTGTTTTTATAATGCCCATAAATTCAGGTGGGGTATCTCTATCAAATTGATAAGAACTAAAATATTTAACCTCAGCAACCTTACCCACTTCACACTCGTCTTTAATTCTATCCAATTTTTTATTTACAATAGCTGGATTTTTACTAAAAGTTGCATCGATAGAAAGACCTGCGTAAGTACTTGGATTTTGCTCATCATAAAATTCAACAACGAAATCAACTCCCCCAACATAATCATCAAAATCATGAGTTGGAATTGCCACGGCATTTTCACCAAACCACCCATGTTCAGAAATATTTTTAATAAGGAGATTTTCTGCAATGGAGGCGAGTCTACTATCGTGTTCCACTTTCGCTTGATCTACACCTGCTCGAAAAGTTTTATGAACAAACTCATTCTTTATATCAGAAACTTTTTTAAGATCTGCAACACATTCATTTTCCCCATAAACTTGATAAAAATCTTCGGGGTGTGGCCTGCGAACATCAATTTGTCTTTCAAGTTCTAAACACAAACGAATAACTCTTTCTTCATCTGCAAGAATTGAGCGTTGTTCCCAACCCGAAGAAGAAGAAAGTGCTGGGTCTTTTTGTTCAAATCTATTCATATTTATTATTATAACATATAAAGAATTACTTGTTAACAAGCTGAAAAACAAATTATTCAAAACCACTATCCAGTGGTTTTTGTCTTGTAAAAAATAGAAAGTTGTTTTATAGTAGTACCCATAGCCACAAAGAGGGCGATTAGCTCAGTTGGTAGAGCAACCCGTTTACACCGGGAAGGTCGCAGGTTCGAGTCCTGCATCGCCCACAAGTAACAAGGAGGTTTGGAGCTTTATAAACTTATTATTTATATCACTGATATTATTTATTATGGAGTGGGCGCCAAAAATAGAAATCGGTATTCAAAAGAAAAATTTTAACGAAGCGCGAGAACATTGGAAATCACTCCCGAAACTTCCTCGAGCTTTTGATACTGAATCATGGAAAGAAAAGAATGGGATTACAAGCCTTGGCGATGCCGTAGAGCAATTTAATGATTTACAAACAAGCATAGAAAGGGATGCTGGCGAACTTGTACAAGATTTTATTGAACTTGATCTGACGCAGGCGGAAAATTTTGATTCTTTTATTCGTTTTTTAGATCACGAAAATACCCAGGGCGCTATTTTTGAAAAGCTCTACTTTTTCTTTTTACATCTATTAAAACCGAGACAACACCTAGCCGAGATAAGGGCTCTTAATACTCTCTTTGGAAAAACCTATTCAGAAAAGATTAGTGAAAAAATTAAAAGTCTTGATGAAAAACTGGCATATACTATTTTTGAAAAATTGCGAGAAGATCCCAAGCACAAAAACTATTCGTACGAGCTTGAGCATATATATAGAACAAAAAAAGAAACCGCGGAAACAATGGATCGTACTTTAAAAAATAGTGTATTAGCTGCAGATTATAGTAACCTCTTTGCCGAAAATGGGGCACTGTGTGTTAACGTTACAACAAAAGACAACGGCCTTGTCGTTCTTACAAAAAAAAGCTTGGGGGAAAATATACCCGAAATCTCCGACCCCGAAGATAAGGAAGGGGCGTATAAAAGATTTTTTGATGTCGCAACGACCAAAATAGACGGAAAGGATGAAAGTCCCCTCGAAAAAGTTTTTAACCTTTTTCTAGAATATGCAAAAAATACACAAGCAAATGGAAAAGCTTACGACGAACAGGCTCCCTTTGGCAACCATGAATTAGAGGAACTTGGCGGGGTATCTTTTCTTGAAAACATGCTTGATGCGTATAACAAGAACGAACGTTTCTCTTTCCTTCTTGATAAATTTATAAATCTTCAGGGATCCATACGCCCCCAAAAAGAAAAATTTACCCTTGCCGAGCTCGTTGAAAATCCTTACCCACCACTACATATTCCCTACGAAGGGGCGGCGGACCTTATACAGACCGTTATGATGGAAAATTTGAACAATACTCAGGTTAACGAAATGACTAAATATATATTTACTCATGAAATATATGTTGATCCAGATTCTCCTACATTTAACGTGCGTGGTGCCTCTCGCCACAGCCTTCTTGTTGTGGGTGGATATTCAGAAAATGGGGAAAAAAGATCAGATATTAACTATGCAATTAACCTTGCCCACGAAGTTGGACACAAGGTTCATGAACATGTATCAAGAACATTAGGTGGTATTGAAATGTTTACGGGACAAGCTCATACAGCAGAGGTCGCTGCATTAGTAAGTGAGATGAGACTACTATCCGATCTTGTAAATAATTACGAATACGAAACCAATGAGGAGAAGCTTTCTGTTGCCTATGAAGAAATTACTCGACTTTTTAAACTCTTCTTCAAAAATATTGAGGCACTCCAAAATGAACAGCAAGTTTTTAAACGCTTTGAACATGCTGAAGATCCAATGACCGTTGAAGATATGGATGTGATCTCTCGTACAAACATTGAAAGTTTCTATAAGGGGCGCGTACGTCTTTCAGGAGACGGTCAACCTGATTGGATTTTAAGCCCTCCCCTCCTTACCCACAAGCCCTATTATCGCACGAGTTATACTATCGCAACTTGTGTAGCGCTTCATTTTATAAAAAAAATAAAAAATAATGAACCTAATGCCCAAAAGGACTATTTAGAGTATTTAAAAGAAAACACCCATCAGAATCCCAAGGAAATATTTTTGAAATATGGAATCCGTCTTGAAAAAAAAGATGTTGAAGAACTTTTCACAACCTTTGCAGACTTCTTTGAAGAAAAGCTAAATAATTTTGAAGCACTGCTCAAAAAATCGAAACCCACAAACTCCCCTACTTAACAAAAATCCTCGCCAGTTTTAGTTGATCATATGAATACTTGCCATCAAAGAATTCAAAGATGGGCTTGAGCGTGTCTGTACCCATACTTTCAAAAGCATCTACCAGTTCTTCTACATATGCTGGGCGCAGATGATGTATGTTGGGGAGTTGTTTTTGATCGTGTAATTTTTCTATATGTCCAATGATAGTTCCCAGGGTAACGCCACGTGTTTTTGCAATTTCTTCTAATGATATTCCCGATTGCAAGAGTGCCAAGGTTTGTGCATAGGTTGAAATTTTTGCCTTTGGTTTTTCCACTGTGCGCGGTACCCTTTCAAGCGTTCCGCCCATCTGCGTAATAAAATCAGTGTGCAGGAGTTCTAATTCTTTGCCTGTAAAAGCAACCAACGAACCAGCAACGTAATTAGAATCAGCCTGAAATTTTTTATCATGAGTAGCAATTGCTGGATGCACTGATATTGCAATATCGTTAATGCCTTTTAGAAATAAACCCGCGAGAGAGCGCACACGAGAGAGCGCTACATAGCCCTGACCCGCAACAAAGGCAGAGGAGAGGTCTATTTCTGCGGCGTCCAGACTCATTCCCTGACTTTTATGAATCGTAATAGCCCACGCAAGGCGTAGCGGGAACTGATTAATTTCTGCCAAGATCTTGCCGTTCTCCTCTATCATCCATGACGCCGTATTCGGAATAATCGTTTCACCAGAAAAAGTTTCCACGATGGGCGCATCATCACGATCAAATCCCGTAACGCGTCCCATAGTACCATTGACGAAACCCTGCTCGTAATTATTTTTTACAAACATGACGAGTGCGCCCTTTTTCAATTCTAAAACCTCGGGTGCGAGGCAAGATTTTTTTAGGCCCTCCACCATTATTGGTTTTCCTCGTGTTTCCATAGTATAGGTATGAATCTCGCCAGGTAACTTTTCCAATTCCTGTGCGTTCATAGCATCAACATTGGCATTGTGAGTATAGAGCCGCGTTGGCTCAATGTGGTCTTCGAGTGTATAGGTATGGCAAGCATCGAGAAGCTCGTGATGTCTATCAGTTAAGGCACTCGCGCGAAATGCGTTGAGTAATTCATGTAAATTATTATCAGTGTGTCTGTGTTGCTCCTCTAAATAGCACACTTTGAATTCCAGTTCTTGCCATGCCTCTGACTCATATGCGAATGCGTCTCCCGCATCAATAGGCGGCAACTGAAAAAAGTCTCCACACACCACAATTTGCATACCACCAAATGGCGCGTCACTTTGTTTCATTGCCTTACACACGCGATTTATGAGATCAAATCTTTTTGCACCAAGCATAGAAATCTCATCTATCACGAGTACCTTTGTTGTCTTAAAACGCTTCCAGAGATATTCTTTTTCGAGTAGCGCCTCTATTTCTTGAGCGCTCATGGCATCGCGAATACCAATACCTGACCACGCGTGAATCGTCATGCCTCCAATATGTGTTGCGGCAATACCCGTCGAGGCAGTAATCGCTACAGGAATACTATGATCACGTAAATACTGTATATACGTATTGAGTGTATATGTTTTTCCAGAACCAGCCGACCCCGTCAAAAAAACGTGATAGCCTGCCTTCAAAATAGTAAGTGCATCTGTTTGGGTCATACAACAGGCACATTTCTTTTTTTAACTTTTACAGGTCGAGTGACCATAACCCTATCAGAAGAACGCGCAGATTCTGTATTTTTTTCCATAAAGCCAAATTTGGGCGCAATAAGATGTGTGTCGAG
>CAZYBJ010000043.1:0-6481 GCA_964645325.1 uncultured Candidatus Saccharibacteria bacterium | reverse complement strand
TAAATTATACTTTTCACCTGGAAATACAACTGCGCCGTCGCTTTCTTCAAAAACACCACTTGCTAAAAATTCACGCACAATATCAGCACCAACAGGACCCGTATCAGTTTCAAAAAAATAGAAATCATAGGCCCGACCGTCTGATTTTGCCATCATGCCTAATCGCAGATATTGCGTTTCAAAGTAGTTCAAGCTCACCTCACGTCCCCACGCATACATATTATTAATTACAGGATCAGAATGTTCATAGGACTTTTTATTGAGTATATGTATTGCTTCTTTATTCTTTTCATCTTCATAGGCAGTTGATCCGTGGGCATAGGCCTTACCCAAAAAATCTATTTTTTCACGAAGTGACGCAGTCTCAGGAATTTTTTCCCAGCCAAGTTCCTGCATCCCCCAAAGCGCCTTTGCCACATGCATGCCTATATCTCCTTGATAATTTACCTGTTTTAGTTCGGCACCAGAAAAAGAAATAATGCGAGAAAGTGACTCGCCAATAGTGTTAGACATCATGTGTCCTATGTGCAAAGGCTTGAACGGATTCGGATCAGTAAACTCCACCATGATTTTTTTACCCGCTAAGCTCTTGTTTTTTCCAAAGTTCGGCCCTGCCTCAACAATCTGCGCAAGCGAATTTTGAAAAAATTTCTGTGAAAGAAAAAAATTAATAAATCCTGGACCCGCGCGCTCTACACGTTCTATCTGCTCGGGTAAATCTTTGTTGAGTTCAACAACGATCTGCTCTGCCAAGGCACTGGGCGCCATACCCAGTTGCTTGGCATAACGCATGGCAACGTTCGTTGCGTAGTCCCCATGAGATAACTCTATGGGGTGCTCGAAGGATACCTCTGGGTTCTGAATATCAGGGGCAATATGTCTCAAAATATCTACGACGCAGCCGTGTAATTGTTGAGTGATGGAAGTATGCATATATTTCGTATCATATAGCGAGGGAGGTTTTGAAGCAACTGTCTCATATATAAACACCACCCCTCAGTCCCCTCCTCATAAGAGGAGGGGAAGTTCCACATACAGAGTAATGAGATAAAGTTTAAGTAAGTGGATTCCCCCGCCTTTTCTAAAGGAGGGGGTGAGGGGGTGGTTTAAATTATTTGTCTTACACAAAACGCTCTGGAATAGGAAAGGCCCCTGCCATACTTTTAATTTCTTGCGCTACCTGATCAAGAAAAGCAGCGTCATCTTTTTTGCGGAGCGTTTGAATCATAAGTTCTGCAACACGCGCACACTCGCCCTCCCCACACCCACGTGTGGTCATGGCTGGCGTACCGAGGCGAATACCCGATGGATCAAAGGGCTGGCGTACATCATCAGGAATTGTATTTTTGTTGAGCGTAATACCCACACTATCGAGCACGCGCTCTGCCTCACCCCCAGAAACCCCAAGCGATCCAAATACATCGAGGAGCAAGAGGTGATTCGAGGTTCCTCCACCAATCATACGCACACCCTCATTACGAAAAACCTCTTCCATAGCCTTGGCATTTTTTAAGATTTGAGCAGCATAAATTTTAAAACTGGGGTCAAGTGCCTCGGCAAAGGCAACTGCCTTTGCAGCGATCAGGTTCATAATAGGACCACCCTGGAGTCCTGGAAATACCGAACGGTCAACCAGCGTAGGTAAATTTTCAAAAGTCTTTTCAACTTTTTTTAGTGGATTACCTGCAATACCCTTCGTCAAAATCATGCCACCACGTGGGCCACGCAGGGTCTTGTGTGTGGTGGTCGTCATCATATGAAATCCATAGTCAAAAGGATTTTTTACGGCACCTCCCGCAATCAGTCCCGCAATATGTGCGATATCGGCAACAGCCAGTGCATCTACCTCGGCAGCTATATCAGCCATTTTTTGATAATCGTATTCACGTGAATATGCAGAAAAACCAGCCAAGATAATTTTTGGACGCTCGCGTTTTGCAACTGCCATCAACTCATCGTAATCAATTTCACCCGTGTCTATGTCTTTTACCTTGTACCGCACGAAGTTAAACATCTTTGCCATATGTGTTACCGGGTGGCCGTGGGTTAAGTGTCCGCCATGGGAAAGATCCATACCCAAAATAGTATCACCCAAATCGCACCACGCAGAAAAGGCCGCCATGTTTGCAACTGCACCCGTCAAAGGCTGCACGTTGGCATGATCAGCGCCGAATAATTTCTTCGCACGTTCTCTAGCGAGCTCCTCAACCGCATCAGTAAATTCCTGTCCTCCGTAATAGCGCCTATGCGGATACCCTTCTGAATATTTGTTCGTAAAAATAGACCCCGCTGCCTCTAATACTGCCTGCGAGACGTAGTTCTCTGAGGGAATCAGCTCGAGTCCCTCGTCCTGGCGCTTCTCCTCCCCACTCAGCGCAGTGTATACCTCAGGATCTTGTTGTTGGATGTGTTGTGTATTCATATAAAATAAAATCTTAAAAAAATAATTTTAATAAATAAAAAGTCTTTTATGTGAATACGTTAGATCATATACTTGATGATAAACTCTATTAAATTTATGCAGATACATCCCTCTGCTTTGCGCCTCCAGCAACGGTCAACTCGCCCTTAATCGTATCATGTGATTCATATTGTTCGAGCGATACATGTTCTGGACGGAAGTCATCTATTTCTTTTACCGCGTCATTAATAGTAATACGAGCAAGAGGTAATGGTTCACGATTTAGTTGCTCACGCACTTGGTCAATATGATTTTCATAAATATGCACATCGCCAAAAGTATGAACAAAGTCCCCCACCTCGACATGTAAAATCTTTGCAAGAATAGTGGCAAGTAATGCGTAACTACCAATGTTGAATGGTACACCTAAGAAGAGATCGGCACTACGTTGATACAGATGAAGGTGAAGTTTATTATCTTTAATACTTAGCTGGTACATATTATGACAAATAGGGAACCACGAGCTATTTTCGGGTTTTGCCATAGCATACAGATATTCTGGGTTCCACGAGGTTACAATGGCGTTGCGAGCATACGGATCTTGGCGCAATTCATTTACTACCCACGCCAATTGATCAATCTTCCCGCCATCTTTGGTTGGCCATGCGCGCCACATTTCACCATAACATCGAGGAAGATTACCGTGTTCGCGCGCAAAGCTCTCATCATCAACAATCTTCTGTACAAACTCCTCTTTTGTTAGAGAAGAATCGGGGTTGTTTTTCTTAAAAATCTTATAGGGATAATCGTTCCAAATATGCACATTATTATCAACCAAATACTTAATATTTGTCTGTCCTGACATAAACCAATAGAGCTCGTGTAAAACACCTTTCCAGTAGACACGCTTGGTCGTAAGCAAGGGAAAACCCTTTGAAAGATCAAATCGAATTTGCTTACCAAATAAACTGTAAGAAACGGCCCCCGTTCCCTCGTCAACATTTTTTATTCCCTTATCAAGCACTTCTCGCAATAGATTAAGGTATGCATACTCTGGATGTTGTTGTTCATTATTCATATACAATATAAAAAATTATTCTGTTTCTTTTTTAGAAACAAAGTGACTACTATTAATATCATCATATCTCCCGACATCTTTATATGATTTACTCGTTGGCGACGTAAGGCGCGCAAATAACAGCTGGGCAATTTCCATACCTGGGCGTAGCACAATGGGTACGTTACTGGTATTTACTAATTCAAATGTTGGAAAAAATTCATGTCCTGGATTAAACAGCATAGCGGTATTGTGTACTACCAATCCTACGCGGGCCAAACTACTCTTCCCCGATAAAAGAATGAGGTGGTTATTATCAACGCCAATAAATTCGCGTTGTTTACCCAATACATTTTCTCCTGGATGTAACACAAACGAATCACCGTCATTAATAATAATTTTTCGCGTTGTGGGATATACTTTTTTAACGGGATCAGTTGCAGATACAGAATGTCCGTCAGTTATTTCAAATTCATTTCCTAAACAAACATCATAACTCGCAACCTGTAACTGTTTTTCGTTAAATGGCTTTATGATAACACTACCGTCTTCTAAACCTTTTTTAATGTCTATATCAGATAAAAACATATGTTATTTAAAATTAATCGATAACGAAAATATTATCAGTCCCATAATACTCATTCCAGTTTTGATTGTAGTGTGTAAACATGCGCTCAATACGATCTTGAGCGAGTTCAACAACACCTAATGTATCCATAACTGATCGTAATTCAGCACGGACAGATTCTGCATCGTCAGGCGACTCTGCCATGCGTTCGAATTCAGCCAGATACCCATACCCCGCATTATTATCAATGCAAATATTCATATCATGTGCAGTATACACATTGCGTGTACGCGACCATTTAGACTGATAGGTACACCCTGCATCAAGCAAAATCTGATCGAGCTCATCTAATGCGAGGGGAAGCTCTACTTCGAATTCTAAACGCATAATGCCGTTTGCACTAGAATTATCATCGAGTGAAGCCTTCATAACTAACAACACCGTGTCATTTGCCTTGCGTGTACGCAAAGAAATATTTTTACCCTCTTTCGTTATACTTATAAATTTTTGCCTTTCTTCTTCAGAAAAATACTGCTCGAAAACTTCTCCCATTTGTTCGAAATTAGCTGTATCTACGAGAAAATAATGATTCAGCTGGGCCTCATACTTTTCATGCCTCATGTCAGGATACTGTTCAGAAAGACGCCCAAGCAACGCATCGGCGTTTGCTTTATCTCCTAATAAACTCTTTACTTCAATTTCATAGTGTCCTGCCATAGACGTTAGGGGTTTGATTAGAGTAATACATCCATTATACTGAATGTCATGAAAAAGCAATCTGTACACATGATAGCAGCTGTTCAAGAATGCGATCGGGGCATCGGCTATTTGGGCGACCTCTTATATCACCTTCCCGAAGATATGCGTCATTTTAAAGAACTGACTACTGACACGGTGGTTATTATGGGTCGCGCCACGTGGCAATCCTTGCCAGAAAAATTCCGCCCCCTTCCCCATCGTATAAATATAGTTATAACTCGTGATAGTAATTTTGAGGCAACTGGCGCACAAATTGCGCACTCACTCGATGAAGCACTAGAAAAAGCCTATGAATATGCACAAGAAATATATATTATTGGCGGTGCACAAATATACACACTCGCCCTACCAAAAACTGACCATCTTCATCTCACGCTCATTAAGGGAAATAAACAAGCTGACACTCTTTTTCCTGAGTATGAAAAAGATTTTATTCTCGCCTCCCAAGGCGAAGAAAAATTTGATGAAAAAGAAAACACCTCTTATGTGTTTTGTGAGTATGTGAGAAGAGGTTTAGAGAAGTAATCTAAAAAATAGCATAAGTTTCCAAAAATTTTTAAAATCTGTTATATTTAGACTATGATAAAAACATTTAATGTAGGTATAAAAAGTCTTATTGTGGCAGACAATAAAGTTCTTTTGTGTAAGAAACAAGATCAAGATGGTCTGTTATTTTGGGACATACCTGGGGGACGCGTTGACGGGAGTGAGACTATACACGAAACTCTTATTAGAGAATTAAAAGAAGAAGTTTCATCTCTTTCTAATTTTTCTATAGATAAACTTATTCATGCGCATCGCCTTGAAAAAGATTTAAAAGATGGGAATGGGCTTATGCTCTTATTCTACAGAATTATTGCAGCGCCCTTTAATGTTGTCTTAAGTGATGAGCACGAAGGATATCAATGGTTTTCCGCAGAAGAATTAGAAAGAATTGAAAATACATCTTCTGTTCGCATAAATCCTGGTTATTTACACGCTGCATTATCTGCCTTGAAAAAATAAAAGTGAGTCGTAGATAGATTTGACATTGTAATTACAATGTATATACTAGACTATATGTCTAAAACAGATACTGTACAAATTCGTATTAGCAGTACACTCAAGAAAAAGGCGTCGACAACTCTCGGAGAGCTGGGGATGGATTTTTCTTCTGGAATTACTCTTTTTCTTACCCAATTGGTGCGAGAACAAGCCCTTCCCTTTCGCCCCATGAAGGATCCAAAGAAACTTAGAGCAAAATGGGATCGTGAAGTCACCGAAGCTCTGAAAAACGGAAAACGTTTTAAGGACGCGGAATCATTAACTCGATCATTACTTGAATAAAACAGCTGAAGACTGTTCCACAAGCGCCATGTAAATCAATGTGCGATTTTTAATACAACAAAAAACCCCTCGCACAGCTTAGGGTTCTTGATTTTTGCAACCCCATTCTTATAGAATAGACTGCTCACCACTTTGGTAACCAATACTCCTGACAACATTCCCCCTTTTTTGAGTCTGGTGAATAGTCACTCTTTGTTCTGAAAAACCAAATAGGGGATTCAACTGATAAGCAGTGGCATAACCAACCGCCTGCATACACGGACCGGGAACATATGCTTCTATATCCATGTATCCTTGTTCATGCAGAAATTTTAGGAGCACCATCCATTCCGCAGAACATTCAGACCCATTCGGACAGAATGCCCCCTCA
>CAZYBJ010000042.1:0-6576 GCA_964645325.1 uncultured Candidatus Saccharibacteria bacterium | reverse complement strand
GGTGTCGGTAATATCATCATTCAGATAATCATATTGAAAACGTGTAGCAGATACACAGGTCTTGGCAGCCTTCATAATATCTACATCAGCCTGATCGAGGGTACTCATGTAAATATTGCGCGGATTGCTGTGCTTTACCTCAAGGTTTCCTACTCCACAACACATATCCCAGACGATGTATTCTTCTTGCCAATTATTTCCCAACACTTCAGTGAGTTTATTATAGGCCTTATCAACCACATGCAGTGGGGTAAAATACGCACCCTTGAAACTGCGTTCATCGATAGGAATGAGGCTGTCTCGGCGTTCTAATAAATAATCACGATATTCTTTTTTGGGAGGTTTATTATATATGGCCCAGAACTTTCTATATCCTTCTTTATTGCCTAATTCATATAACTTTCCCCCTAATGAAAAGACGGGCGCGCCATTTTTATGGAGAAGTTCTGCAGGAAGATTTTCATGGGTAGATACGGTGCCATCATGCATAATGTCTGCAAAAAAGAGGAGGGCGTAATTCTCTTCTTGTACCTCTTGTATTTCACACCCAATCATAGATACCCATTTATCAAAAACTTGTTTCAGGTTGTCAGGGGTAATTTGGGTACGAATAATATCACCGCTTTTGATGGCGTTTTTAATTGTTTGTATAAATTCTTCTTCATGTGTTTGAATTTTAAAAGAAACAAAATACGTACCAATATATGCAGAAACGGCATCGAGTGCTTCTTGTCCGTAATTACTAGCTGACTTGCCCCACTTGATTACTTTTTTCTCCAGAAACGGCAAGACATCGGCCGTTTTCATAATAGCGGCCTTTTCCGTATCAATGACGCATAGAAAAGGCGGCACTGATTCACCTCTATCAAGGGCCTGTTGCACATAATGCAACAGCTGGGTAAACATTGCGTAGGTGGTATTATTGCTTTTATCTTTTGCCTCAAACCAAATTTCTTCTGTTTGAATATCTATAAGATTTTTTTGATACCCCTTAAGACCCAACGCCTGAATGTAGGCATCTTTAACATCTTCTTCGCTAGTTGCTTTCTGTAATTTTTGATACAAACTCATATTTTATGATTATATCAAAAAAATTATGTTTTTACTTCTTATTTTTTATCTCCCTCATCACCCTCTTCTTTTTCTTTTGATTTCTTGCCCTTGTCATCAACAACAATAGAATCAAGATCCATAACGTTATCTGCAGTAAATTCTTCCTTAGCCGTAGAAACCGATGCAACCGTAATATCTCCATCAATCATCAACTGTGCTGATTCTGGAAGTACAATATCCTTTGCAAAAATATTATCATCAAGTGTAACGATGCGAGAAAGATCTACATCCAAATGTGATGGCAGATGCGCTGGCAATACCTCGATTTCTATTTCATGTAGAGATTTTGTTAGGAGACCTAGACCCTGCTTTTCAGCTGGTGATTCGCCAATAAAGTGAAGTGCAACAGAAACCGTAATAGGTTTCGAAACATCAACGATCAAGAAATCCATGTGTAGGAGTTTCTGTGATACAGCATCAACTTGTAAATCATGGAGCAACACGGTAATAAGCCCCTCTTGTGTTTTTAGATTAATAAGCGTCGATTGTCCTGCTTCTTTATATATAGTAATGGCATCTTTATGATCAAGAGAGACAGAAATAGCATCTTTTCCGGCACCGTAATATACCGCAGGAACACGTCCCTGGGCACGGAGCATATCAAGACTTTCTTTAGAATCTCTTGCTTGTGTTTCAAGTGTAAGCATATGGAACATGATTATACAAAAATAATGATTCATCGCAAGGTGTCTATACCCACCCCGCTTGTTTTATCTGGTTTCAAAGCCCTGTTGTCTACAACTGCTATAAATCTCTTCCATGATACTATTTACCTCTTCATCGGAAAGGGTTTTTTCATGGGATTGAAATACAAGTCTATAGGCATAGGAGATTCTTTCCCCTTTTGGAAAACAATCCACCAAGCGCACCTCGCCCGTCAAAAGTGTCCCTGCATGCTCATGTATCAATGCAAGCAACACACCAGCATCAGTAGTTACAGGCAGCCATACGGCAATATCGCGCACCATAAATGGAAACTGGGAAAGAGATGTAAAATGCGCTCGAGAAAATTCGGCATTTTTTATATCATCATATGCATGATCATCTGTATGAATATATTCACTGATAGCAGGCGTGAGATTTACTTCTAGCACTAGCAATCCTTTATGAGTAACATCAAGTTTTTTTATACTCAATTCTTTTTCCAGATCACTGAGAACCGACTCAAGAATACTTTCTACGCCCTGAGTTCTTTTCTTGGGCACAAGAGGATCTAGAGCAATACACAAAGAAATTTTTTCTTGATTGTTTACAAACACTGACCCTATTTCAAAAGTTTTTATTTCATCAAGACCCAGTAAGGGTGCGTAATATGCATTTTTTTCTAAGCTCTCACTCACTCCCTCATGAAGATTGGTGCGTAGATATGATTTATCAGAAGCAACAGGATGCAGCACCTGCACTTCCCCAGTATTTACAAAGCTATACGTCATTACCTCTGAAAAACCCCTACTCAACAAAAATCCACGTACTTTTTCTTGTACCGCGACATGATTATTTATTGCAGGCTCGTAAAATATTTCATCAGTACTTTTATTAATAATCTTGTCATAGCCATACACACGGCCGATTTCTTCTATGATGTCTTCTTTTATTACCAAATCTAAACGATATGCTGGAATATGTACTGTAAACAAAGCATGCTCCTCTGTATAAGCAAAACCAAATTTCTGAAATATTTGTGAAACGGTAGCATTGTCCAGATCTGTTCCCAACACATTATTTATTTCAGTCAGAGTAAGTGCAATAGCATGCATTGTTACAGGATTAGGATATACATCAACACTATCACTCATACGTGTATCTGGGGTACTCGCCAAATCAAGAATAAGAGCCGTGAGCATTTCAAGGGCCTCGTTACAAAGTTCTGGAGTAATCTCATTTTCAAATCGCTTTGACGCATCAGTAAGCACTCCTGTTCTGCGGGCTGTTTTTCTTATCTGTGCTGGATCAAAATTTGCAACAGAGAGTAAGATATTTTTTGTTTGATGCGTAAGCTCTGCCTTTATTCCCCCCTTTATACCTGCAATATCCAGAGCCCCTTCACTATCTGCAAGTACGAGATCCCCCGCTATTAATTTTACTTCGCGCTTATCAAGAGTAGTAACTACTTCACCCTCCTGTGCAGAACGTATAAAAAGCGTACCACCCGCAAACTTATCTAGATCAAATACATGTGTAGGTTGACCCAGTGCAAGCATGACATAATTCGTTGCATCAACAACGTTGTTTATAGAACGTTGCCCTACGCTTTTTAAAAGATCTTGTAGCCATACAGGAGATTCTGCAACTTGAATATTTTCAATCACCCGTCCTACATGGCGACGACACAGATCTGGATTTTCTATACTGCAGGTAAATATTTTTTCAGAAGGTGAAATAACTCGGGTGTCTGTTTTTAGTTTCTCTATAATAAGATCCTGTTCAGAAAAATCTGTTCTGTTAAACAGTACTTTTATTTCTCGCGCGATACCCCTATGCGACAAACAGTCATGAGCACGATTAGGCAAAACATCAAATTCCAATACTGTGTCACTGCCGTGTATTTCAGAACCCTCAAATTCAAATATACGCATACCAAGTACCTCTTTAATTTCCTCGGGGCTGGGTAAAGATTCTGTAAAATAGGCTTGTTGTAACCAGTGGTGTGAGATTTTCATATTATTTTAGATTATAGTGTAACCGTAAGTCGCCGTTATAAAACAAACGTACGTCAGGTATGTCATATTTCATCATGGCAAGTCTGTCGATGCCCATACCAAAGGCAAAGCCAGAAAAATCTTGCGGATCAATACCGCCATTACGGAGCACTTGGGGATGTACCATACCCGCCCCCAACACCTCTAACCACTTACCTCTGAATTTTAAATCTACTTCAAATCCAGGTTCAACAAAGGGAAAAAATCCGGGACGCAGACGAAATTCTATATCCTCTCCTAATAATTTTTTTAAAAAGGTTTCTAGAGTTCCCTTTAGGTGTGCAACTGATACACCCTTTCCTACAACCATGCCCTCGATTTGGTGAAACTGCACCTCATGAGTTGCATCAGTTGCTTCGTTACGGAACACTTTTCCGGGTACAATAATTTTAAACGGTGGTTTATGAGCCTCCATAAAACGTACTTGTACGTTAGATGTATGAGTACGCATTACCGTATTTTCTTTTCCCTTAATCCAAAACGTATCCTGCATGTCACGTGCGGGGTGATCCTGTGGAACATTCAGTGCGTCGAAGTTATACCACGCGGTGTCCATCTCTGGGCCCGAGGCGATTTCAAAACCCATTTCGATAAATACCTTCGAAAGTTCGCGAATAATTTGTGCAAGGGGGTGAATTTTTCCTGTCATATATTTCTTGGTATATACTTAATATATATGTTTAAGCACTTGCCCGCAAGCCTTTTTTCTGTATACTAATCAGTGTATTACTGTAAAGTAATTATTAGCCAAGATTTAGAGGTTAAGTCCTTGTGGCAGCCACTTTATCTTTATATACCAGTCTTGTGATGTAAACGAGACTTTTTGTATTTATTATATTTATATGTTTCAAACACGAATTTTGAGTGAAGATCCTCTCATGATGGATCTTGTTGAAAAAGATGAGAAGAAAGATTTACACATAGATGATCTTGTTGAGGGTACCGTAGTAGCCGTTGAAGGTATTTGTATTTATATAGATATTCCAAACTACGGCGTGGGTACTATTTATGGTCGTGAATTCATGAACTCTAAAGATGTTATCAAGAATTTAAATCTTGGTGATACGATTAAAGGAAAAGTTATTGAACTCGAAAATGCAGAGGGTTATATAGAACTTTCATTAAAAGAAGCGCGTCAAGCACTTATCTGGAAAGAAGCAGACGAAGCAATGCGCAAGAAAACAGCATTTGAATTAACCGTAAAAGCAGCCAACAAAGGTGGTATTATCGTGCAATGGCAAGGCATTGACGGCTTCCTTCCGGCATCACAACTTTCTGCTGATCACTACCCTCGTGTAAATGATGGTGATAAAGAATCTATTTTGAAAGAACTGAAGAAAATGGTGGATACAAAAATCTCTGTATCTATCATTGCTACGAACCCTAAAGAGGGCAAACTTATTTTCTCTGAAAAAGGCAGCGAAAATGAGGTGAAAGCAGAAATTGTCAGTAAATATAACGTGGGCGATGAAGTAGACTGTGTTGTTACTGGTGCTGTTGATTTTGGTCTGTTCTTGAAAATTGAAGACGGTCTCGAAGGACTGGTTCATATTTCAGAAATCGATTGGTCACTGGTACAAGATCCAAAGGCGCTGTATAAAGTAGGCGATAAAGTACGTGCCAAAGTTATAGAAATTAAAAATGCAAAAATATCACTTTCTATTAAAGCACTCAAACCAAATCCATGGAAAGAATCAGCTGATAAGTATAAAAAAGGTACAGAAGTAACCGGCGTTGTACTGCGCTTTAACAAGCACGGCGCACTGGTTGCAGTACAAGAAGGTATTTCAGGACTGGTACATGTTTCTGAATTTGAATCAGAAGAGAAACTTCGCAAAACCCTCGATCTAGGTAAAACCTATAAATTCAAAATTAACCTCTTTGATCCTAATGATCAACGTATGGCTTTGAGTTTTATAAGTGAGAAATAGATTTTACTTTCAACTAAAAAGAATCCCGCCTGGTGCACATTAGCACTAGGCGGGATTTGCCTACTTTTTAAACAAAGAAGGCTTTAAGATCATTTGGAAGCCCGTGATCTGCAAAAAGATGCAGGCCACAAAGGTTCCTTCGGCGTACCAGTGTGGAACATCCACGACTGATAGCAATAATTGGCAAATGAGTGGTATCGCCATCATCATTTTGCCAGTGTTATTTATCTCCATAACTAGAAGAGTTTTAAGTTTTTCAAAATAACTATAATACTATTTAAATATTTTGTCAATTCATTTCATTCATCGCACGCTCTACACCGTACTGCATAATCAAGTCTACTGCCTTACCTACTTGTGGTGCAAGCTCTTGAAGTACGTGCATCTCATCATCAGTAAATTTCATCAGAACGTAATTTGCCATAGGAATAGGTCCTGGATGGTTAATACCGATTCTGATGCGTGTATAGGCCTGCGTACCCACATGCGCTGTTATGGACTCTACCCCATTATGATGTCCGCTTCCCCTATCATAAGAAATCTTAAACTCCCCAAGATTGAGATCAATATCATCGTGAATAACAATAATATTTTTTTCTGGAACAATATCAGGATATTTTTTAATTACGGCACGTACCGCTTCTCCTGAAAGGTTCATCATGGTAGAAGGCTTCAGATACAGCGCCTCGTTATCAGTCATAATGACCTCCCCTTTTAATTCTTTTTCGTTGTACCATTCATAATCTTCATTCAAAAGCGCATCAACAATAATAAAGCCCGCGTTGTGTCGCGTGCGCGCGTACTTTTCGCCAATGTTGCCGAGAGCAGTAACG
>CAZYBJ010000041.1:0-6608 GCA_964645325.1 uncultured Candidatus Saccharibacteria bacterium | reverse complement strand
CCCGTAATACCAATACCCGCAAGTATTAACAAAACACCAACAATTCTCCCAGCGGCAGTTACGGGGAAAATATCGCCGTAACCAATCGTTGAAACCGTAACTATTGCCCACCAAAAACTATCAAAAAAATTATGGATCGTCGTGTTAATGCCGTATTCAAAAGAATGAAACATAACCGCACCTGAAAAAACAGTTACTATCCAAAGAACAAATACATAGCCTATATGCGTCTGCTCGAGGAAACCATGTTTGTAATCACTGATTTCTTTTACACTGAGCGCGAGACGAAAAAATCGCGTAACACGTATAAAACGAACAATGTACACGGGGATAAGGCCGAACGTTGTTGTGCTCATTACGGGTACCACCGCAAAGAGCATCCACCAATTGTTTTTTAAAAAAACCTTTTTTGAATGTGCGACCGAAAGCTTCAGTATAAATTCTAATAAAAATATTCCGCCGATTACTAGATCCACCACTAATAGGATATTTTTATACTCGAGATTAATTTCAAGGCTCTTACTAAAAGAAAGTATTGTAATAATGGCACTCAACACTGCCATACCACCCATAAAGATATCGTCCCATAGAAATTGTTTTTTATTGAGAAGAGATATTTTCATATTCGTGCTATTTATAAACTATCAGTTTTTTCTGGGGTAGTATCTGTTGTTTGGGTTATTCCCAAAAATTCGAGGGGATTTTTCACCGTGCCATCTTTGATCGAACGGATAAGTTTCTTGTAGAGAATGCGTCCCACAACAACCAGCGCAAGTATGCCCAAACTCAGTATCGTTATATTCTTAAATACTTCTGCACCCTCCAACAGTCGCGCTACACGTCCGTGAAAATACGCACCGAGTCCAAATAAAATAGATAAGTAACCAAGGAGCGCAACCCCCTCTAATATAACGAATCTTTTCCATGGCATGCGATTGACACCTGCGAGTATAATTCCCAAAAAACGGATGTGCACCACAAAACGTGAGAAAAAAACTATAGCTGATAAATGTTTTTGTATGAAGGGGCTTTTAAGGTCGAGATCTTCCCCAAAAATTTTCTTCTGCATAAACATAATAAAGGGCGAACCGCGGTAGGACAGTCTATAAATAATATTATCTATCACTAACAAGGTAACAAAAACAATCAGGAGGGCAACAGGAAAAGAAACAATACCAAGCCCAATACCAACCCCAATCATCAAGAGAGGTATTTCTTCGGGGATACCTGGGAAAAGATTTGCGGCCGCTGCAATACCCACCAAGACGAAGAGCGAGCCTGTATGCATTTGTTCAACGAGTGCAGTTGCCTCCATAAATACTACTCTGTATAGAGTAACCCACTTTAGCCTCTGTTGCAAAGAAAAAACCAGAGATCTTTTCTGGTTTTTTCTTGTGTTTTCAAAAATTATGCAAGTTTTTTAAGAGCATTAGTCATCCGAGATTTTTTACGATCTGCAGTATTCTTTTTGATTACCCCTGATTTTGCAGCCTTATCAATTGCTTGATATACATTAGGAAGGAGTGTTGTAGCAGCCTTTACATCCTTTGCGAGAAGGAGTTTTTGAAAAGCCTTTACCTGTTCACGCATGACACGACGAAAACGATCGTTCACAGAACGACGATCTTCATCGCGACGCATTGCTTTTTTTGCTGATTTAAGAATTGGCATAGAAAATGATAAATATTATACGATTAAGCTTGAAATAACCTTACCAAGCATGCTGCACACTGAGACCTCTCTATACTAGCGAATTTTAAAAAATAAGCAAGAAATGTTATGCTGTAGGTAATGATCGGCTATCTACAGGGAACCATGATTGATGTGCGCGAGCAATCGCTGATTTTGCTCGTGGGTGGCGTTGGCTACGAGGTCTTTGTTCCTCGTCATGTACTTGGCAATGCGCGACACAATGTAGAAATATCCCTTTGGACGGCAACCATAGTGCGCGAGACATCGTTGGAGCTCTTTGGTTTTTCCACTCCTGATGAATACGAGCTCTTTAAGAAACTCATTAGTATTTCAGGCGTAGGACCACGTTCGGCACTAAATATTCTTGACATTGCACCGATTGAAAATCTGGTGGGGGCTATTCGCTCGAATGATGCCTCCCTTCTTACCAAGGTTTCGGGTATTGGCAAAAAAACTGCTGAAAAAATCGTGCTTGAACTCCATGACAAAATAGACAATATTCATACAGAAATTAGCGCAACCCGCGGTGGCGATACTGACGTGCTCGACGCCCTCATTTCCCTTGGCTATAACCAATTGCAAGCGCGCGAAGCCCTCGCCCACCTCTCTGACGACATTACCGAAATAAACGACAGAATAAAAGAGGCGTTACGATTTTTGGCATAGAATACTCTGGATATCTACACACGGAACTTAAAGGAAGAGGTAGAAAATATGTGAATTTTACCTACTTTTAACTAGAATTCACTACTTATTGACAAAATATAGTGAATGATTATACTTAAAGTATGTCTATTCACGAGATTCTAAAAAATAGAATACGCATTCGGGCTGATCATTTCCATCAACTCAAAACAGGAAAGGAATCTCTCCTACAAATTCTTGATGAGACAGAAATATCTGAAAGCGTGTATAACTCCAATGCTATTGAAAATTCTACTCTTACGTTGCCTGAAACAGAAAAAATTCTCTTGGAGCTGAGTGTTTCGCGTGATGTGAGTGTACGCGAAGTATTCGAAACAAAAAATCTTGCGCGCGTTATGGAATATATTGCAAAGATAGCGCCGGAGAAAAAACTTGATAAAGAAACTCTTCTCTTCTTGCACAAGATGCTCCTTACCGGCATTAATGATGACATTGCTGGACGATTTCGAGCAACTGGTGAATATGTAAGAGTAGGAAATTATGTTGCGCCTGCGCCCGAACATACGGAATCCATGATTACTTCCCTACTAAATACCTATGGACAGGATTTGTCATCACATTTTTTGGAAAAAATCGCACGCTTTCATTTACAATTTGAAACTATTCATCCATTCGTTGATGGTAACGGGCGCATTGGACGTGTGCTTATCAATTATCAACTTACCCATGTAGGACTGCCAAATATTATTATTCGTGATAAGGAAAAGATTGATTATTATGCATCTTTCAAAAATTATCAGCGTGGCAACACTGATGATATTAGTGCCATGGAAAAGATCATTGCATATGCTTTACTGGAATCACTTCATAGACGAATTGCCTATTTGGAAGGAAACAAAATTATTACTGTTACTGAATACGCGGAACAAGAAGGTATTAATAGCAACACAGCTCTCAATGCTGCAAAACGACAAAGTATCCCCGCTTTTCGTGAAAAAGGACGTTGGATGATTGGGGTTTAAATAGACGTAATCTCACCCAACATCTTCTCCCAAGGCTCTTGCAAGAAAAGCATAACAAACATAGACGGCAACACGAGTATAGAAAGTATTAAAAAAGCAGAGAATTTAAGTAGCCAAAAAAGCCCCTTGGGTATCCACGCCCCTATACTGACGAGTATTGCAGTAACTGTTTCCATATATACAGTAAAATAGCTTAAATACTTGAAAAAGTAAATACTCTATCTTTTTCTCACTCTATATCCTTATCTTGGGCACTGCTCCTGCGTAAAATATCATACATAACAATACTACCCGCAACACAGACGTTTAAAGAATTCTTTCCACCCATCATGGGAATTTCTGCGATTACGTCAGCGTGGTCAAGCACTTCTGGCGATAACCCGTCTACCTCGTTTCCTAAAATCAGCGCCAGTGGACGTTGTGGTGAGGTAGATAAGGCTATGTGCGTATAGATAACAGCTCGTGCATCTTGCTCAATAGCAATTGATTGCATGTTCTGTTCTTGCAATATGGCAAGCATATCCTTCCACGAGGCAACGTATTCCCACGGCAGGGTTTTTTCTGCGCCCAGCGCTGTCTTTTGAAAATCTTTGCGTGCCCGCCCAAATCTATCTATCGGCGTGGGTGTGTGTCCTACCAAATAGACTTTCTGAAAACCAGCGCCATCGGCACTACGAAAAAGAGAGCCGACATTATAAACACTTCTTATGTTGTATAAAACAAGAATATGCACAAAAAGACATTGATTGTGTGATGTCCCCCCGGTAGGAATCGAACCTACGACCGTCTCCTTAAAAGGGAGCTGCTCTACCAGCTGAGCTACAGGGGGATATATACTATATAACGTAAGCTATAGCAGTACCTATTAGAATACAGAATATTTAAAAAAATTCAACCTATACACAGCATATTCACCATACCAAGCAATTTTTGTTATACTACAAGCATACTTTTTATTCATTAAACACTGTCTAAATTTATGATCAATTTTTTTACTTTACAAAGACTCCAGAGATATTTTGTTGAGTTTTTAGGGAGTTTTGCTCTCTCCCTTGTGGTTCTCATTTCTATTATTAATGGTATGCCTGGAATTATGGTGGCGCTCTTTGCGGCCCTTACCCTATGTATCTTTGTCTATACTGTTGGGCGTATTTCAGGTGGGCATTTCAACCCAGCCATTACCGCAGGGGCCCTAATTATTGACGGGATATGCTGGCGAGACACTCTTGGCTATATTATTGCACAGTTTTTGGGGGCCGGCGCCACGCTCCTCTTTATGCTGGCCTATCTTCCCGAGCCCGGACTTGGGGAAGTTTTTGCCCAACTCGGATCTGCTCCAGAAAGTACGCTTTCTCTAGGTATTGCAGAGGCGCTCGGTATGTTCTTCTTTTCTTTTGGTGTTGCTGCGGTTATATATGGAAAAGTAAAAAAGGGCACCCGAGGCTTTGTTGTGGGGGCATCACTCTTTTTAGGAGTTTTAATAGCGATTATGCTCGGCTCTGCGGGAATTCTCAATCCGATGCTTGCCTTAGTGGTAAATAGTTTTGATGTTATGTATATTCTCGGACCTCTCGTTGGTTCTATTCTGGGTATGCTCGCCTATAGTCTGGTTATAAAAGACTTTTCCAAATCTAAAGAAGAAGGCGAAGAAGAAGAAAAGTTAGATGAGAAAAAAGGCGAAGAAGTAGTAGAAATATTTGAAATTATTAGTGGTTAGGGCGCATTGAGCTCTTTACTGTGTAATAAAAAATGTGTTCTTTTATCCACAGAACCCATTTACTCTGTTGTGTGTAAAAAACTATGCTATACTAGTCACGGAGATGAAACCAGAAAATAAATTTATTTAAAATAATAAAAAGGTTAGCTTCTATAACCTCTGCCCCTGACACCGGGCTCATAGGTGTAAAAATTATTGGGTAAGAAGCACCTGAAACGATTAGATTAAACATATCTATTTTCTGAGTAAAAATAAAATCTTTTATATAGTACTGTGGGTGATTCTGCACAAAAGTTCGTATAGTTTATATATTAATTTTTGTGCGGAATCACATGAAAAACACATTATGATCTTATAAAAAGATTTAAAAAATGTTCTTTTGTTGGTTCTTTTTAAAAAAATTTAATAATGCAATTAATTTTTAATTGCAAACCAAGGTCCTATTGGCCTTCATTATATTTATCTTTCTTTTAATATCTTGTCGTCCGTTTAAATAGGGCCTTTGATTTACCCCAAATTTAATACTTTTTTTCTATATCTAAGAGAAATCGCTCTAATAACAGCTCTATATCATCACCCGTGCGGGCGCGATGGTAGATACTGACAATACTTTTTGCCTTATGGCGTAGTTCTTCAAGAGAATATTTTTGAAGGGCTTTTTTTGTTTTTGTATAGACAAACGGCGCAAGTCCTGGATTGTCAGATGATTGTAGGACCATGAGCATATTTTTTACTTGCCACCACACTATTCCCAAGATGGCGTGGGGCGAGCTTCCGCCATCGAGTAATTCTCGGTACTGTATCCAAATATCTTTCTTATTTCGTACACCCAGGGCATCGCTCAATTTAAAAATACTTTGATCTTTTGCTTGGGGACGTTTATATTCTTGAATAAGCAGACCTAATTTTTTACTTCGCGCCTGCAGAGATGCATTAAGAGTGTCTTCTCTGCAGATAATATATTTTGTCTCGCTATCTGCTAGAGAAAATATTGCTTCAAGAAGCTCGGGAGAAGCGGTTTTTAAAATACCTCTTAAAATAAAAATATTCTGTGTATTAAACAAATCATTGCCCAAGAGGTTGTTGAGTATTTCTTCTTCAGTATTTGTTTCTGGTGAAAAATGTACAGCACCATCACCATAGCCCTTTTTTTGATATTCCTGCAAGCGCGCACGTATTGCCTGCTGACATGCTTCATGATCTGTTCCGTAGAAGATCTCAATCATATACACCTAGATCCACATGGGCACTTTTTTCTTGTACTCGTCATAGGCCTCCGGAAATTGTTCGGAAAGGAGTCGCTCTTGATGTGGAATAATTGCAAACGTAAAAAATACAACCGCAACGACCGGTGCTAGCATAGCCACCAAAGAATTCATACAAAAAGCCAGTCCGATCATTAACAAAACATACGCAACATACTGTGGATGTCTACTGTAGGTATAAATACCCGAACCCACAAAATTTTCTTTTTTATTTTTATCAGTAGTTGATACTGCTCGTGAATGATGAGCATATATCAGAACAAGCGG
>CAZYBJ010000040.1:0-6628 GCA_964645325.1 uncultured Candidatus Saccharibacteria bacterium | reverse complement strand
CTTCTCCTGTATATCAATCTCATCATCATAGACAATCAGTATCTCTAGACTCTTGTGTCTGCTGAACTTGCGTACATCTCGTACATCAAAGCTTTTCAGTAGTGTAGTAATGTAATAGTGCCTCATGCCGTTTACTGAATAACTATAGTATTTACATAATGCTCCCCACACCCAAACAATCAGTGAGCCAAAGGCGAGAATCGAACTCGCGACCTCCCCCTTACGAAGGGGGCGCTCTGGCCAGCTGAGCTACTTTGGCTATCCCTATAGCCTATACAAAGTCAGGCAGTAAGGCAAATTTTATATTACTTTTTACAAATTCTTAAAGTTCTTAATTTTTATACTTACTTAGAGTGCATTTATTACGCGCCTTGTCTCTTTACCCAAAATGCCCGTGCCCAGAGTGAGGTTAAGGGGCTGGAGTATTGATGTGCTGTGTGCTTCTTGAAATTTAATCAGTGCTTGCTTTGTTTTTGGACCAAAGAATGCTGTCTCGTTACCCAATGAACCTCTACCCGTTTGAGCAACAGGAAAACCATGAGTGTTCAAAAAGACTTGGAGCGCACGAACATCTTCACCCACTGAACCAACTCGAAGTGTCCGTGAACCTAGTGAGGGGGAAATGTTTTGATTATTCGTAGGAGCAGTTTTCTTGCCCGTTAGCCATTGTATCAATGCACGCGAACGTGTAGGACCGCTCCCCCTGCCTGATTGTGACGCAATAACCGTAAAGGGACCAATATCTAGTTGATTGGAAACATTCCCATCATCATCATGAAATTGGAAAGAACAGTCATAGGTATTCCCTACCACAAGACTGCCAAACGATACTCTTCCCTGTACGGGATCTACATATACATCCGCCCCACAAAAGGTAAATAAATATTCACCATCTTCTGAAGCATTAAAGTAATAAAGCGCGTTTCCTGATGTTGTTTGAGTTGGAACTGCTTGAATTTCTGTTAATACGGGTAATCCTGAATCGTTAGGAAGAAGGGTTGGATAATTGTTTGATGTTAAACCCCAAATATGATTAAAATCCCAATTTTCAAAAGTATCTTCGTCCTGCATGTGTGCGGTTGTTTTTCCGGTGCCACTGGCTGAGCTTACTTGTCCTGATGTATCAGTATCCCAATAACTATTTATTGAGATAGCGTCATCTACTTCTTGTCCGATGAGTCCGCCAATGTTTAATCTCCCTGGGGCAGAGGTCACGCTCCCCACAGCATAACTATTATATACAAGAGCCGTTCCCTGACTGGTTCCTACGAGGCCCCCTACGTTATCTCCTTGCGCACTTACGGTATTACTTGCATAGGAATTAGAAATAGTGGCAGAGGCAAGCTCCCCAACCAATCCACCCGTTGTAGCATTACTGCCTGTTGTGAGCGTGGTAAGAGATCCTGTTGCAAAACTTTTCTTGATAGTTGCATCGTCAGTGAGCGAACCAACCAGTCCACCCACAAATTCATAACCTGCCAAGGTAACATTCGCTGATGAACGCAAAATTATTCCTCCACTCATACGCCCAGCAAAAGCACCTGCGAGACTCAGCGCGGCATTAGCAGTTAGTGCACCGTCAATCTGAACATCATAGATGGTAGTATTTGTTGCAACCGCGACGAGAATAGCTGCTTGGTAATTTCCCTGTATGTTTGCGTTGGTTATAGCAAGATGTTCAATTGTCGCCCCGTCAGTATCGGTAAACAATGCGTGATCATTCGTAAAACCTGTGATGGTTAGATTTTGAATTGCATACCCATCACCATCAAGTGTTCCGGTAAAAGTTCCTATGGGCGCAAATGGAAAGCCCGTACAGTCAATATCATCACCGAGTACGTAATCTTCAGCCAAGTTATTATTAATATCTTGTAATTCAGCACACGTATCAATGCTCGTTAAGGCATCAACGGGGAGTGCATGAAAAAAAATACTACTAAAAACACCTAGTGGGATTGCTAATAGAAAAAAGAACAATTTTTTAGAGTACATATAGAAAAATCTATGATTTAAAGTTTTGATAAAAACACATTTATATTTTAACAAACTAATGTGGGCACGTATAGTACTGTTACTCTGGCGTTACTCTTATTTCCCATTTGGATGATTGGTATGAGATACTCGATATTCATTTTGAAAATTATTCACAGTATAAAATTCTTGTATAAGTACATAAAAAGTATGCTATAATTACTCAAGTAAGTAATTAATAAATTTATAAGCACTAAAAAAATTATTCTTTTTATGATTAAGAAAAAAACTGTTTCACAAAAGAAAGCGGTAAAGCCTATCAAAAAAATAACTGCAAAAACTGCAAAGAAAACTGTATCTGCAGTAAAGAAAGTAGTTGCCAAGGGTGTACAGAAAACCACCACACTTAAAAAACAAGCATCGAAGCTTGCAACCAAAATCGAAAAGAAATGGGATGCACTTGCCCCTGAGCGAAAAAAAGCAGTAAAAGCAACTAAAAAATTCGTTAATGAGGCAGGAGATGTTGCAGAAGATATCTTTGAAAAAGCAGTACTTTTCGGTGTTGAGGTTGGTAAGGGCATTAAAAAAGGTATTAAAGAAGCTCAAAAAAAGCCTGGATCTAAAAAATAGCAAGAATAAAAAGTAAAAAATAAAAACCCTGTACAGGGTTTTTATTTTTTACTTTTTATTTACTTTATTTTAATTGATCCATAACTACTACCATTTGTCGTCGCATGTAATCGCGAATACGGATAAACTCAGGATCACTATAAAAATGTTCTATTTTTTGATGAGCAATCGTATCACTCCCACGTTGTTTTGTAACAACATAATAGGCAAAGCTTTCTGCAAAATCCTCACCTGGATCAGTAGCGGCGTAACTATTAATAAAGCGATCACTATACTTGCCATAAAAATATAATTTTTGACTTTCAGAGAGTGTTAAGAACTCATCCAATATGTCCAACCAAAATGCGTCCACAAATTTTTGTAAATGCGCATCGGGATAACTACAACCCTCAAGCGCTTCGTATATTCCCTCGGCACAGGCGCCGCGTGCATTACGATTTATCTGTGTTTCATTCAGAGAAATTGCGTGCCCAAACTCATGCACTAATGTTGTTATAATTTTTTCAGGATTGTTAAAAACACCATCAGCATAGGCATCAACAGGATCAACTACCAATGCCCATGATTCACCACGTGCATCAACCGGCTCTACATAGGCTAACATATGACGAGGACCATCTGATTCTTCGCGATATTCAACAACGGTACTCAAATATTCTGGTGGAATAATTACTTGGGCAAGATCCCATACCGTTGCATTTGCTGGAAGTTGATACGGATAACTGACTATTGCCTCATCTTCACCAGAAATAAGCGAGCGCGAGGCTGCGGCGAATTGAGAATTTTGTATTTTTTTTAATAAGAGCGCAAAGGGACTCGTGTGAACTTTTTGCGTACTGATATGCACCAAAGGAACATCGGGGTTGCTGTGTTCAGCAGGTGATTCATATGCTGGCCCAAGAAAATATTCTTCTAATGATGCGAGAGTTGTTACGTAATCATCTTCTATACTTGCGCAGGTCTCTACACTAAGACAGGGGAATCCATAACTACACGCCTCACCCGTACGGGTATCTAGCGAGCACTCATTTCCCGCAGGACGAGCAAGATGCGTCGTTGCACTGCCACGACCCACGAGGAGAAACCACGTACCAACAAAGACTAAAAAAACCAAAAAACTTATATACGTCCCCTTTGTTTTGAGTATTTTAAACATATATATTATTATAGCATACAAAGTTATATTAGTAAATACTCTCTTCTTTTTAATTTATTTATTAATTATAGCACAGAAATAGAAATGTTTTTTAAATAAAAAAGAGGGAGATGGGCCGCATAAAGCAACCTATCCCCCTCAAACTTCAAACCAGCCAACCCATTGCCTGCATCAACAGGAAATACCCTGCCCCTGCAAAATAGCCGAGGAGTGCAAGCCAGCCGATCCGCTTCATGTACCAGAAAAATTCGATACCTGCGATGCCCATCATGGCCACACCGCCCGCAGAACCAATGATGAGGATGGCCCCACCGGTTCCCGCTGTATAAGCGAGGAACTGCCAGAAAAAGGCATCGGTGCCGAGTTCTGGGTATTGCGCCAAGGGGTACATCTCGATCGTGGCAGCCACCAAAGGCACATTGTCCACAATGGAACTAAGCATGCCGATAGAGATGTTCACAATGTCCCGGTTTGGTATGTGGTTGTCGAGCCATGTGGCCAGACCCCCCAGCAAACCAGAAACCTCAAGCGAAGCAACGGCGAGCAGGATGCCCAGGAAGAACAACACGCTCGGCGTGTCAATCCTCTCTAGGACCTTTCCCGGCGATAGTTTTTCTCTCACATCAGCGTCCTTGCGGATGCCCATGCGCTCGCTTACGACCCAAAGCAATCCGAGCACCAGCATCATGCCCATGAAGGGCGGCAAGTGCGTGAACACCTTGAATACCGGTACAAACACCAGGCCACCCAGTCCAATGGACAGGATGAGGACCTTTTCGCGCAAAGAAGTTAGTGAGGTACGTACGGTGGAATTTTCCACCACCCCCTCTCCCACCTTGCCCTTCACGGTGAAGCTCAGAATGACAAGCGGCACCAGAAGGTTGATCACGGAAGGCACGAAGGCGTTGAGGATGATTCCCTCAATGGAAATCTTGTCAGCACTCCACAACATGAGGGTAGGGAGGTTGCCAAGTGGTGACCAAACACCGCCCGCATTCACCGCAATGACCATGAAGCCCGCCAACAAAAGACGGTCCTCTTTCTTGTCCGCCAGCTTTTTGATCACAGAGTACATCACGACCGCCGCTGGGACACTATCGATGACCGCTGCCATGAAAAAGGCGACAATGCCGAGAATCCACAGCAGCCGAACTTTGCTTTTTGTAGCAATGCGGTCGGTGATCACCTCAAAACCGCCGTGCACATCCACAAGCTCCACGATTGTCATGGCGCCGAGGAGGAAAAACAGGATTTCGGCGATGGTGGAAAGGTGGTGCCCAAGGCTTTCCTTGATGTGGTGCGCCTGTGAGGATTCAGTTACAATGTAGATCGTCCACGTCAGCACACCAACAAGCAAAGCACTTGCGGCCTTGTTGACTTTGAGCGGATGCTCAAATGCAATAGCGGCATATCCAAGGATAAATACCGCGAGGATGGCAATTTCCATTTTTTTCTAATTGGTTGTTTTTGAAAGAACCGATTTACCCATTATGTATGGGCATATGCTGTAAAGCATATCTCTGTCCCCGGTTAAGTCAGATTTCCTAAAAATTAAAGCATACTTTACATAAAAAAGCAATAGTACTTACCAACTCTCACTCAGCACATACTCCCCTATCCTTGTTCGTCTTAAACTCCACAGACACAGGGGCAGGTTATGATCCATACCCATGCGATGCACCAAACTCCGTATATAGGTGCCACTGGAGCATGTTACACGCAAACGCACGAGCTGATATTTTGAAATAAGATTTTTTTCAAAAAACATGCCCCATGATTCTAAAATTTCTTCTTGTCTGAAATCACCCGCAATGCGCGCAATGTTTTCTTGAACATGTGTATGTGCTTCTTCTTTTGTAATACTTTTTTCGCTTAAAAATTCTATGCTCGTTATGTATATCTGTTTAGTTGGTAGTGTAATAGTATCCAAGCTTCCTTCGCGCGCATACTGAAACAATGGCTTGCCGTTTACGGGCTTCGAAGAATACGGCGGATATTCTTGTGCGTAGGATCCGGTGTATTTTTGTATTAGAGCTTGCCAATCTATTCTCTCTTTCTCATGCTCATTACTATTATTTAGAGAACTGTCTATCAAGCCCAAGATATCGTACGTATCAGTATGTGCGCCGATGAAGAGTTCTAATTCGTATTCTTTATCGAGGGCAAGATACGTTTCTTTTTCATGCACCGCCTCCCCCACCAAAATAATCAGGAGCCCAGACGCCATAGGATCAAGTCGTCCCGCATAGGTCATCGGGACCTTACTATATTCTGTATGTTCTCCACGAAATTTTTCGAGTGCTTGTAAGGGGGTTTCGCCCACCTGCTTATCCAGGAAAATAATAGTATGACCGCCCTCCTGCATGATTATAAATTTTTAAAACCAAGTTCCCCAAGTGCGGCGCGCGTATTTTCAAATACATGACCCTGTGATTGAATGTCTTTGAAAAATTCGCTCTTTTCTAACTGGATGCGTACAGTATCAGTACAGCTGGCGATGTATACTTTTTTACCACGTGCATGCAAGGTTTTTATAATATGTTCCAGTGCGTGCATGCCCTCGATATCAATAAAAGAAAGTTCACGGAAACGCAGAACAAGTGTATTGAAGTCTTTTATTTTTTGCTCTAGACGTTCCATATGTGCCTCGGCATTGAGATAAGCAAGCTCGCCCTTCATAGAATACACAATAACATCACAGGCATCGGTAAAGCCTTCTGGGTCTTCTTTATAATAACGACAGATCATATGGTGTTCGCTATCATTTGTAGTCATTTCAAATTGCCCTGAAGAAAGTTTTTCAATAAAGAAAAGGAGTGCCAATACTGATCCCACAGCGAGTCCTGCAATAGTGTCGATAAAGACCATGAC
>CAZYBJ010000039.1:0-6640 GCA_964645325.1 uncultured Candidatus Saccharibacteria bacterium | reverse complement strand
TGGCGCGTGATATTGTGGGCAAGACTGTTTTTACGGTTTACGATAAAGAGGGTAAGGGGGTTGAGGTTGATTTTGATAGTGTGTGGGAACGCAAGCGTTTTGACGTATTACTGAAAGAAAAAACAGGACTCGACATGCAAACAGCATCTGATGAGGAGGTGCGCAGTATGGCAGAAAAATGGGGTATGGATGCAAAAGAAAGTGTAACAACATCCCGCGCAAATATATTGGATTTTATTTTTAAGAAATCTGTACGTCTTGCTATTACTCACCCTACATTTATTACTAACTATCCATCTGATCTAAAACCTCTTGCACAGCAAAATGCTGATGGTACGGCAGAGGTGGCGCAGTTGATTATTGGTGGCGCAGAAATTACCAATCAATATGCCGAGTTGATTGACCCTTTGGTACAGCGCTCACTCCTCGAACGTCAGGCAGATGCCAAGGCAGGAGGCGATGACGAGGCGATGGAGGTAAACGAGGCATTCTTGACTGCTATGGAACACGGTATGCCGCCAATGACGGGTTTTGGTATGGGTATTGATCGCCTCGTTGCTATTTTTGCTAATCAAAAAAACATTCGTGATGTGGTGTTATTTCCTATCATGAAGCCGAGAAATAACGAAGAAGATTCTTCTGATGATAAAAGAGGGGAATAAAATAAAAGGATAAAAAGCACCTTGCACGGAGGTGTTTTTTTGTACACAAAAAAATCGAATGAGAAAAGCCCCCTCTATGGGAGGGGGTTGGGGGGGGCTTGCCACAAACTTTATTTTTCTTAACCGAATGGTCGTTGAGCCTCCTCGCCTTCGCGTAGTTAGGGCGGAGCAAGGCCCAAACGACAGATGGGGTGGTGTTTGAGGCTCTTAACACTATACACACTATTTCCACAGTTTCACACGTTGTGGCATGGTGTGGGATAGACTACAATAGTAGTGGGATGAAGTGGGAAACACATGAAACCTGAAAAAGATCAAAAAAGCTTTGAAAACTTAACAAAATAATCGTGAAACGGTATACGCAAAAATTTCTCGTATATTGTGATACGGTGTTCATCCATCAATTTTTAATGCCATAGACATTGATGTGCGGGACACTGTGTCACAGCCTATGAAAAAAGAGCTGTATCTCTTTATATTATTTTAATTTTATGTTTATTGGCGAATATATACATACCCTTGATGAAAAAAAGCGACTATCGCTTCCTTCGAAGTTCCGCAAAGAGTTGGGGAAGACGGTCGTGCTTACCCGCGGTCTTGATCAGTGTCTTTTTATTTATTCAAAAACAGAATGGAAAAAATTCATTAGCTCTCTTTCTGCGCTATCAATGGGGCAGGCTGATAGTCGTGCGTTCAGTCGATTTCTCTTGGGTGGTGCTGTAGAAACTGATATAGACGGCAGTGGTCGCATATTGGTACCTGATTTCTTGAAAGATTTTGCGCATTTGGAAGGGCAAGTGATGGTTGTCGGTGTGAATAGTCGTTGTGAATTGTGGAACGAGGAAGCATGGCGCACCTATACCGCCTCGGTCGAAAAACAGGCTGACACCTTGGCAGAACGTTTGGGTGATATCGGCATGATGTAGCTTGGGATACAGATTTTGTAAGAGAACATTTGTTGTCTTATAAAACCTGTAGTTCAACAACATTCGAGACACGAAAGAACTATGGAACACGTATCAGTACTTTCACAAGAAGTTATAGAATATTTAGCAATGACTCCTCATGGCGTCTATGTTGACGGTACGTTAGGGGCGGCTGGACATAGTCGTTTGATTGCGGAGAAGCTTTCAGACAAAGGAACACTTATTGCATTTGATCTCGATCCTGCATCACTGGCACATGCACGGCATATCGTAGAAGATTTTCCTGCTCCCAAGATTCATCTGGTAGAGAGAAATTTTAAAGATATGCACGCAGTATTGGATGAGCTCGGCATAGGGCAGGTAGATGGAATTCTGTTGGATTTGGGTTGGAATAGTGATCAATTTGCTGACCAGACGAGAGGCTTTTCATTCCAGCACGATGGACCGCTCGATATGACCTTTAGTCAGACTATGGGTAGCGAGGAACAGACCAGTGCGTGGGATATTGTGAATTTGTGGCAAGAATCATCGCTGGTAGACATTTTGTATGGATATGCTGATGAGCCGTATGCGAAACGCATTGCCCGCGCCATACTACTTGCCCGCAATGAGGGTGAAATTAATTCTACGCAACAGCTTGTAGCAATTATACAAAGCGCGGTGCCCAAGGCTTATCTCCACAAGAAGATTCATCCAGCAACACGCACGTTTCAGGCACTGCGCATAGCGGTGAACGATGAAATACAGTCGTTACGTAGTGCGTTACCTGACATGGTCACACGACTTGCCCCTGGGGGACGATTGCTGATTATTACGTTTCATAGCATTGAAGATAGAATAGTAAAACATTTTTTTCGAAATTTAGAATTAGAAAAGAAAATACTGCGCATTGAAAAAAGAGGTATTACTGCATCAGAACAAGAATTACGATCTAATCCACGATCACGCAGTGCGCGATTGCGCATCGCAGAAAAAATATGACATCTCGTACCCACATACAAATATATAAAAATATAAACACGCAATTTATTTTGCGTGTGTGTATTGGGTTGGTGCTGTGCATGATCGGTGTCTATGTGTACACGCTTATTTCAACAACAATGCTTGTTGCCGAAAAACGTTCACTAGAATCAGATATACAGGAATTGCATTCAGAAATATCAAAAAAAGAAATGAATTATTTAGCATTGTCAGATGTATTAGATGAAAATCAGTTACTGGCGTATGGTTTTCATGAGGCACAAAAAGTACACTTTATCTCAGAAGGCAAAAATTCAGATAACATTGCCTTCGTATCATCGCAATAATTATGTACGAACAACAGTTTCATGTGCGCCTGCGTATAGTTTATGGAATTATTATTGTTGTCGTGCTGCTGCTTATTTATAAACTTATCCATTTGCAGTTGATTGACGGTGATAGATATTATGAACTGGCTAATCAGCAGTATACAGGAATCGCAGACTCTTTTTTGGATAGAGGCTCTATTTATTTTGTAAAAAAAGATGGCGAGCGTGTGTCAGCCGCAACTGTGCAGACGGGGTACCGTGTATACATTAATCCTGCCGAACTCAACAAGACAGAAAATATCAAACATGTGCAAGAAATATATAATCAGCTGAATAGTGTTCTTCATGTTGATTACGAAAAATTTAATCGTGCACTTAACAAAAAAAGCGATCCCTATGAAGAAATAGCGGTGCGCGTTGACGAAGCCACCGTTACCAAGCTTCGCGAGTTAGATCTAGCGGGTGTTGGTTTTACGCGCGATCAATGGCGCTATTATCCAGGGGATGCCTTGGCTGCGCAGACGATTGGCTTTGTGGGATCTAGTAGCGACGATGATGCATTGGTGGGTCGGTATGGTTTAGAAAAGTACTATGAAGATATTTTACAACGCGACAAGAAAGATCTCTCAGTAAACTTTTTTGCCCAAATCTTTACCGATCTTGGAGAAACCGTGGGTAATCCTGACACGCGCGAAGGGGATATTGTGACGACTCTAGAACCCCATGTACAACGTTTTGTTGAGAGTACTCTGCAGGATGCGGTAGAGCGGTGGCGGGCAGTGGGGGGTGGCGCCATTATTATTGACCCACAATCAGGGGCTATTCGTGCTATGTCAACTCTGCCTAATTTTAATAGTAATAATTTACGTGACGTTGCTGATGCAAAAGTATTTTCTAACCCCTTGATACAGGGGACTTTTGAAATGGGCTCTATTATCAAGCCTCTCGTGATGGCAATGGGCATTGATACAGGGGCAGTGACGTCAGAGACAACCTATTATGATGCTGGTTCTATTGTGGTAGGTGATAGAACGATTAATAATTTTGATAAGAAAGCACGCGGCACAGTAACCATGACTGAAGTATTAAAACAGTCATTGAATACAGGCATGGTATATATTTCACAGCACATGAAAAGAAAAGATATGAAAGAATACTTTACTCGTCTCGGCATGCGCACTACAACAGGTATTGATATGCCCTACGAAGTATCAGGCATTACCAGCAACCTCGACACTAATCGTGAAGTAGAATATGCAAACATTTCTTTTGGACAGGGAATAGCATTTAGTCCTATACAGACGGTACGCGCGCTTTCCAGTTTAGCTTTTGGGGGCAAGCTATTAGAGCCCTATCTGGTAGAGAAAATAGATTATGAAAATGGTTTTTCTAAAAAAGTAGAACATCCAGAACCTTTGCAGGTATTTAAACCCACTTCAGTAGAGCAAGTGACGAGAATGCTGGTCGCCCTTGTAGATACTTCGTTTAAATCAAAATATCCACAGCTCGAACCCTATAGTATTGCAGCAAAGACAGGAACTGCACAGATTGCAAATCCTGCGGGTGGATATTACAGTGACCGCAATTTGCACTCGTTTTTTGGATATTTTCCAGCTTACGATCCAGAATACTTAATCTTTTTTTATTTAGCACAACCACAGGGCGTGCGCTATTCATCAGAAACTCTTTCTCAACCGTTTATGGAAACGGTGCAATTCTTGGCAAATTACTATGATATTTTACCTGATCGAGTAAATGTAGAGTAGGATAAAAAAGTAGAGCTAGTAGATTTATTTCTGAGTCTGAGAGTTTAACGTTGCATACCAGTCTATACTTCGTGTCATGTACATGGTTACGATGAGTATGGCAAAAACAAAGAGGGTTCCCGCAAGAAGGGTATAGTCCTGAAGTTGGAGCAAGAAATACATAAATGTATAAAGAAAGGCGAGAAGTCCTGTAACAATCCAGACTTGTTTTTTATCTGCAAGGAATCCCTGTACATACCATGTCGAAATTCCTACGATGGCAATACTGGCAATAATATAAGCAAAGAAGAATCCAATATGTTCTGAAAAGGCAAGTAAGAGCAGATAGAAAATAGCAAGTCCCGCACCAACAAGAAAGTATTGCATTGGGTGAATACGCACATTTTTAATAATTTCAAACAAGAAAAGAATCAAGAAAGTGAGCGTAATAAAGAGCAGGGCATATTTTGTTGCTCGATCTGTTTTTACGTAATCATGAGCCCCTCCCATAAATTCTACTTGCGCAGTGTAAGATGAAGAGATTTCTTCTGCTGGCACGTTATCTGTATGCATGATGGTAACGTTGTCATTTTCTACGTCTTGGCTGATTGATCCGTAGATAAGATCAGAATATTCATGATACGAAATAATGTTATCTTGATTATAATCTGCTGAAATCCATTGTGCGGTAAAGGCATCCTTATCAAGAGAGCGCGTTTCTGGCAGTAATGCTCCACCCAGACTTACTTTATCCCATGGCGCCTGTAAGGTGATCGAGGCGTCCGTAGCAGGTGCATGAAAGGCAAAGCTTCGACTGCCTTTTAATGTAATTGTATGAGTAAAAGTCAGCTCTTCTCCTGATTCGGTTAAAAGATTTTTGGGCAAAGTAATATTTGTTGAGCGCAGTTTCCCATTAATCCAAGCATAACTATCAGATGCAAGAATAGTAGTTTTTGATGAGGCTGTTGTAGTATCTATTTCTGTATTGTTATTAATAACAAGAGTACTTTTTCCTATTTGTTGTGGGGTGAATGCAGAGTTTGGTGAAACAAAGATGAGTTCGTTGCTGTTATTGATTAAGAAATCTTTTGCCGATGGAGTAACAGCAAAACTTCCGGTAGTGGTAATAATCGCGTTATACACGAGCGTATTAAAAATACCATACGAGCGTTTTTCTGGTTCGAAGAGAACATTTGTTGTAATGTTCTTTGGCGAAATAACACGACTGTTGTTCAAATAGCTTGTTTCTTCTTCTGGATCATATCCATCGGCTAGATAGCTTTTATTAAAAATAAATTTTTTGGATACAAAATCACTTTTTTCACTCATTAAAAGTATGGGTGAAAAGGCTACGGTATCTGAACCCCAGCGCGTTTGAATCGTGGTGTTTGCTTGGTCAGCATACTGTATGCGATCTTTGATGAGGAGTCGCACAAAAAGACTTGCAATTAAACAGATAATAAGTACTCCCAAGATAGGAAAGATTTTGTGACCGGCTGGTTTTTTAGGGTGTATAAGAGGTGTGGGTGTTGTTGGTTCCATAATGAATGTAATATAATGCGCAAAGCTATAATAATAGGCAAAAGTATAGCAATAATAGTTATTTTTGTATATAATGCCATGTGTATGCATGTTATAAAAAAATACATTGCTATTGCCCTAGGATTACTACTGGCGGTAGTTGGAGTTGCTGTCTTTGTCCGTGTACAAAAAGTAGACGCCCCAGAGGTTCAATCATCCGACATAATAGGCATTAATAAAAAAATAAGCACTGAAGGAGCTGACCCCGTACGTTTAAAAGAATGTAATGAAAAAATGAAACAAGCTCGATTTGCCTCAGAAATTGCTGCGGATAAATTTTTCTTGGATTGTTTAAAATCGTAAGTTTTATTAACATAATTTTTTAATTTTATATGAAAAAAACTATCATAATTTCTGTACTTATACTCGCTGCTGCGCTCATCGCCAGTAGTATTATTTTGACTCAATCTCGCATCGCGGAAGCACCAGTAGTAGAT
>CAZYBJ010000038.1:0-6649 GCA_964645325.1 uncultured Candidatus Saccharibacteria bacterium | reverse complement strand
TGGAGATTTACCTTTGAAGCCGAACACTTGTAAAATAACAACATGCATACATACACACATATTGATCTTCATGAAAGGAAAAAGATTGAACACTGGTTACGGAGAGAAAAGAGTTTGAGGTGGATAGCCAGGGCTCTGGATAGAAGCGTAAGTAGTGTGAGCGAAGAGGTTAAAAATAACTCTGTACGAGGAGTGTACACCGCACAGAAAGCACATCACAAAGCAGTAGTGAAGCGTGAAAAGTCTAAGAGAGATTGTTTAAAAGTGGTCATGGATACCGATCTTAAGAAGTTTGTCATTGAGAATATAAAGGAAGACCAGTCTCCTGAAGGAATCTCTGGGCGATTAAAGAATGTTGAAAAAGACATCAATTATGCAAGCGCAAAAGCCATCTACAAGTTCATGAAAAGCCCCCACGGACGACAGATTGAAAAACATTTGTATTCACAAGTGGTGAAGAAAAAGAGCGGTCCAAAACGGGGCACGAGCATTAGTATTGATGGGAGGGTATTCATAGATCATAGACCTCAAAAGGTTGAAAGACGTAAAGAATTTGGCCACTTTGAAGGTGACTTCATGGAATCGGGTAAAGATGGTACGGGATCACTGTTGGTGTTGGTAGAACGTAAAACACGATACCCATTTCTGGTGTATCTAGAAGACCGGAGCAATGCAAATGTAAATCGACTTGTTCACAAGCTCATTGGTGACACGCCAATCAAAAGCCTCACTCTCGACAATGATATTTCATTTCAGAAGCATGAGGCATTGTCAGAGCTTCTTGATGCGGTAATCTATTTCTGTCATCCTCAATCACCTCATGAGAAAGGTACGGTTGAAAACAGAAACAAAGCTATTCGGAGATATATTAAAAAGAAATCTGATCTTTCTTCATTTCTACCTTCAGACTTTAAGATGGTGGAAGAGAAATTACGAACACGATTTATGAAGTGTTTGAAGTACTGTACCCCACAAGAAGTATGGGATACGGAATTACAGAAACTAAAAAACACAGTATCTTGTCGATCTGTGGTATCATTACCTACATTAACTAATAGTCAGAAGAGTGTTCGGCTTGGGGGGTCTGTGTAGCTCGCTACTTACGGGTATATATTAGCATACTATAATATAAAAGTCAAATTTTTTAAAATAATCAAAAAAAGTAATTAAGAAACTATAATTATAAAGATTTTTTAATCTAAAAAAATCCCTAAACAAAAACGCCATCCCGATGAAATCCTGCTCTCGTATTCTATTTTTTATGAGTTTGGATTTGTTTAAAAACTCAAAATATCTTTAATCTTCATTTACTACAATACAAAAACTATCATCAGAATAGAAAACGAGTACTCCATGGATTTCCAAAAAACTATCCGTACTTTAAAAATAGGTAAATAGGCTCTATTTTATAAAGAGTGCTTGACTTATAGATTTATATATGATAATATCATTATAAATATGTGGGCTAAATTCAACCCTGTCGTCCACATCGTTCTTTGTCTTACATCGAAAAAGATTTCTAATTGCCCTACGCCTCCCGGTTATAGGGCGCATTTTACCCACAATGTTTTTTTGGCAAGATGTCCCCAAAAACATCTTGACCAAACCGTTTTATTTTGAAATCCACCGCGGCGTCCCCATCAGGGCGTCGCGTTTTTTTTACTTAAATTTTTAAAATGCTAGACTTGATCATAATCTATTAAACGTATGCAAAAAGAAAAAGAATCTATCATCTTAAAAATTCAGGAATTAGAAGAGGTTATGACACGACCGGATTTTTGGTCTGATAAAGATACTGCACAAAAGGTGATCAAGGAGTTGCAAGTCTTAAAAGATAGTCTTGATGGCGTTGGTGTGTATGATAGGGGAAATGCGGTGATGAGTCTGCTTTCTGGCGTGGGAGGAGATGACGCAGAAGATTTTACCCGTATGTTACTCGCCATGTATCAAAAGTTTTTTATAAAAAGAAATTGGACGTTTCATATTCTCGACGAGAATAAAAATTCTCAAGGTGGTTATCGTAGTGTGAGTTTAGAAATAATGGGTAAGGGGGTCTATGGTGATTTAAAATATGAAAATGGTGTGCATCGACTGGTGCGCTTGTCGCCCTTTAATGCGAATCAAAAACGTCAGACCTCTTTTTCTATGGTTGAAATTGTACCTGTGGTTGATGAACTCGACGAGTTCCATATACAATCAGAAGATTTGGATATAGAGTTTACGCGTTCGGGTGGCCCAGGAGGACAGAATGTGAACAAACGCGAAACGGCAGTACGCATTACCCATAAACCCTCGGGGATTGTGGTCCGTGCTGATGGCGAGCGTACCCAAGAGGCAAATAAAGAAAAAGCCCTCAGTATTTTGCGTGGCAAGGTAGTAGTCCTTTTAGAAGAAGCGCATGCCAAGAATCAAAAAGATTTTAAATTAAGTGCTGTGCAAAAAATAGAATGGGGAAATCAAATCAGGTCCTACGTCCTTCATCCCTATAAATTAGTAAAAGATCATAGAACAGAGTATGAAATGAGAGATACTGAAAAAGTCCTCGAACGGGGTGAAGTAGATGAATTTATAGACGCGATGAAGCAACGGGAAATGTAGTACTGTTTGTGTGAGTATAAATCTCAGGCAAATTAAAAGTAAAAATAAAAAGAACGTTCTTTTTACACAAAAAATAAAAAGTGCGTTATAATGTCGAGTATATGAAAATTATTTTTACAGGCGGTGGCACAGGCGGGCATTTTTATCCCCTGATTGCCGTAGCCCAGGAAATTAACAGTATTGTTGATCGGGAAAGTTTGGCTGATGTGAAGCTGTATTATTTCTCTATAAACGAATATGACAGCACGGCGTTGTTCGAGCAACATATTACCTTTGTTAAAATACCGTCGGGCAAGTTGCGTCATTATTTTTCTTTTAAAAATTTTATAGACGTATTTGTTATGGGGTGGGGAGTCATGACCGCTGTTTGGGAGCTGTACAAAATATTCCCTGATGTTGTTTTTGGAAAGGGTGGTTTTGCAAGTTTCCCTACTCTTGTTGCCGCACGTATATTGGGTATCCCTGTTATTATCCATGAATCTGACTCTGTTCCGGGGCGTGTAAATCGTATTGCATCGCGTTGGGCCAAGCGCGTCGCCGTTTCCTATGCCGAAGCCAGAGAATTCCTTCCAAAAGAAAAAGTTGCCCATACAGGTCAGCCCATACGTCGTGAACTTGCAAAGCCAATACGTGAGGGCGCACACGAATATTTAAAACTCGAACCAGACTTACCTGTAATTGTTATTTTTGGTGGTTCATCTGGAGCGTCGCTCATTAATGACACGGTTCTAGAAATTTTACCCGAGCTCATAAAAAAATATCAGGTGATTCATCAGGTGGGAGCAAAACATATTGACGAGGTACAGAAGCTCGCTGATTCACAACTCGCGGGAAATGAATTTCAACACAGGTATAAACCGTTTGGATTTTTAAACGCCCTTGCCTCATCGATGGCGGCTGGTGTTGCCGATGTTATTGTATCGCGCGCAGGATCACAACTTTTCGAGATTGCTGCGTGGGGCGTTCCATCAATTATTATTCCGCGTACTAATTCTATCAATGACCATAACAGGAAAAACGCGTATAACTATGCACATACAGGGGCGTGCACGGTTATAGAAGAATCAAATTTCGAACCGCATATTCTACTTTCAGAAATAGAATATATTATGACTCATCCAGAGGTGATACAAAAAATGCGTAAGGGCGCTGAATTTTTCTATAAAGCTGATGCAGCGAAGATTATTGCAGAGGAAATTGTGCGCATGGCATTGGAACATGAGAAGTAGGGGATAAGCCTCTCTCGCCTTCGCGTAGCTAGAGCGGAGCAAGGTCGAAACAATGGATGAGGGGAGGTCTTTGAAGAGAATTATCCAAAACGCGGGGGAGGCTTGCTACTACCAGAGGCTTTTCACACTCTTTTCCTTTCCCTAAATATAGACTATAGTATGGGATATATGTCACCAGAATCACGAGAATCTCAAAAATCTGTAATAACACGTATGGCGCCTTCGCCAACGGGACCTTTTCATATTGGGGGGATGCGCACCCTGCTGTTTAATTATTTTTATGCGCGCCAACATGGGGGTAAGTTTATTCTGCGCGTAGAAGACACTGATAAAGAACGCAGTAAAAAAGAATACGAAGAAAATCTTATCGAGTCTATCCAATGGCTCGGTATTCATTATGATGAGTTTTACCGTCAATCAGATCGCACAGAAACATATGTACGGTATTTGGAAAAACTTATTGCTGATGGCTATGCCTATATTTCTGAAGAAGAGCCCAGCGAAGAAGAAAAGGCTCGCGCAGAAAAACATAGCAAAACACTGAATACTACGGTTATTCGTTTTCGTAATCCCAATACAATAGTTTCTTTTGACGATTTGATTCGTGGACGTGTTGAGGTAGATACCACTGATTTGGGTGATTTTGTGATTGCAAAAGATGTCACCCATCCTCTGTATCATTTGGGTGTTATTATTGATGATTATGAAATGGGTATTACTCACGTGATTCGCGCTGCTGAACATATTGCGAATACCCCTCGGCAAATCTTGATGATCGAGGCCATTGGCGCAACAAAGCCTACCTATGCCCATGTACCGTTTATTTTGGCACCTGATGGCAAGCGTAAATTGTCCAAGCGCTATGATAATGTTGCAGTACTCAATTATCGCGATCTGGGATATTTGCCACAGGCGTTGATGAATTATTTGATGTTAGTGGGGTGGAATCCAGGCACGGAGGAAGAGTTTTTCTCTCATGATGATTTTGTAAAAATATTTTCACTCGAGCGTGTACAAAAAGCAGGAGGTGCGTTTAATCTTGATAAATTAAATTGGTATAATAAACACTATATACAGAAACTTTCCTCTACCGAGCAAGCTGATGCGTTACGCCCTTATCTTGTTGAGCTCCCTGGGTTTTCTGAAGAGCGCTTTATGAAGTTTTTGCCAGAATTGGTAGATCGCATTCATGTATGGAGTGAAGTAAAAACGATGATAGCCGAGGGGGATATTTTATATTTCTTTAGTCAGCCAAGCTACGAAGCGCAGGGTTTGGTATGGAAAAATTCTACCCAAGAACAAGCACATAAGCACCTAACGCGTGTATATGAATTACTAACGAGCTATTCGGGCCCCTATACTGCCGAGGCCCTGAAAGAACAGGTATGGCCCTATGCCGAGGAAGTGGGAAAGGGTGATGTGCTGTGGCCGCTGCGCTTTGCACTCTCGGGTCGCGAAAAATCCCCTGATCCATTCACGTTACTCGCCCTGTTTGGCAAAGATGAATCACGTTCCCGTATTGCGCACGCTCTAGAACTATTAAAAAAATAATTTATATTTTGTTATATGTTAGATATAAAATTTATACGACAACACCGTGACTTGATTAAAGACGCAGCAGAGAAAAAAAAGATTCGCGTTGATATCGACCGTTTGATAGTGCTTGATGACCAACGCATTGCCCTCATGCAAGAGATAGATGCAAGGCGCGCAGAACAAAACACGGCGAGCGATGTCATAGCCAGCGCTACTGATCAGATACTACGTGCCGAGAAAATAGCCGAGATGAAGCAGGTAAAAGAATCTTTGCAAAAACTAGAAGAAGAACTCCAGCCGATTACTACAGAATGGCAAGCGCTCATGTATGCTGTGCCCAATATCCCTGATATTACCGTGCCTGTAGGTGCAGGAGAAGAAGAAAATATAGTAGCAAAAGAATGGGGAGTAAAGCCTGTATTTAATTTCCAACCAAAAGATCATATAGAAATTATGAAACATCTCGACATGGTTGATTTTGAACGTGGCACCAAGGTACATGGTTTTCGGGGGTACTTTTTAAAAAACATGGGGGCACAGCTGTCATGGGCGATTTGGAATTATGCGCGCGACTTTTTCGGCGAGCGTAATTTTATGCATGTGATTGCGCCAACCATCGTGCATAGGGATTATTTTTATGGCACTGGACACTTGCCCAATGATGCTGAGGATTTGTATAACACTCAAGACGGCGACCATCTTGCTGGAACTGCAGAGGTGCCCATGATGGCCTATCACAGTGATGAAATTTTGGACGGCAAGGAATTGCCGTTAAAGTATCTTGCCTTTTCGCCCTGTTTTAGACGTGAGGCAGGTTCACATAGTAAAGATGTTAAGGGGCTGATTCGCGTTCACGAATTTTATAAACTCGAACAATTAATTATCTGTGAAGGTACCCATCAAGAATCAGATCGTTGGTTCGAAGAAATTAATAAAAATCATGAAGAATTCATTGAATCCCTCGGTATTCCGTACAGACGCCTGCTTATCTGCACAGGGGATTTGTCTGCGAGTAAGGTAAAACAATATGACACCGAACTATGGGTCCCTATGGAAAATACGTACCGTGAAATTTCCAGTGCTTCGTATTTTCATGATTATCAAACGCGTCGTTTTAATATTCGGTATCGTGATGGGGAAGGGGTTGTGCGTTTTGCGCATTCACTGAACTGTACTGCTATTCCCACGCCGCGTATCTTGGTCTCACTCATAGAAAATTTTCAACAGGCTGATGGCAGTATTGCTGTTCCCGCTGTTCTTCAAAAATATTTAGGGGGAGTAGAAAA
>CAZYBJ010000037.1:6402-6659 GCA_964645325.1 uncultured Candidatus Saccharibacteria bacterium | reverse complement strand
GGGTGGGGTTGTTGTTTCTGTTTTGAAGCGAAGTCTTTATCTTAACGGGAATTTTTGGGGTAAAAACATATAGAAGTAACACTTTTCAACAAGGTTATTTTTTGTTTTTTAAAAAATAATATATAATGACCGTACACTCGCCGTAAGGCGTCAACGACCTAGGATATATTAATTCTAGGTGCGAGAATTAAATTTTGAAGATTTAAAAGTGCGCATGTATATAAAATATTTTGATGAATGGAATCTTATAAAAAAAC
>CAZYBJ010000037.1:244-6392 GCA_964645325.1 uncultured Candidatus Saccharibacteria bacterium | reverse complement strand
GGGCATCATTAGGTGTAAATGTTGGCTCTGAAATAGATGGCAAGGGAACTGAATTTGTTCGCCCTGTTTTGATATTGCGTGTTATTGGTTCACATCTTGTACTTATCGCTCCTCTATCAACTAAAATAAAAAATATTCCTGGATACCTATCTGTAAGTTTTCAAAATAGACACATATCTGTTTGCGCGAATCATATAAAAACAATTTCTCAGAAACGCATTTATAATCGTTGTGGAAGAATTTCTGATAAAAAATTTGAAAAAATTCGAGAGCAAGTCTTTAATTTCTTAAAATAACACTTTTCAACAGTGTTTCTAATATAACATATATGATATAATCCAAATATATGGAAAAAAACACATCAGAGCAAGAACACATAGGATTTCTTATCAAAGAACTACGTACTCAACGAGGCCTGACTCAACAGCAATTTGCCGACATGATGGAAACATCACAAAGTGCTGTTGCGCGTATGGAAAAGGGAGGTCAAAATTTTAGTATGAAAGAACTCACTAAAATCAGTGAAATTCTAGGTCATCCCATTGTCAGTATTTCTCACAATGATACTGATGATTTTCATATAGAAGGAGGCAGAACCCTTTCCGGATCTATTCAAACCAATTGCTCGAAAAATGGAGGACTTGGCTTGATCTGTGCAGCCCTCCTTAACAAAGGCAAAACTATCCTCCACGGTATTCCACGTATAGAAGAAATTTCACGTATGCTGGAAGTTTTCGAAAGTCTGAATATAAAAATTACGTGGACTGATGATAATACTCTGGAAATTGTTCCACCGGCGCAATATGATTTTTCTATTATTAATCGCGCCTCTGCATCAAAAATGCGCTCGGTGATTATGTTGATGGGATCGATGGTGCATCACCTGAAACAATTTCGTATTCCTCATGCGGGAGGTTGTCAAATGGGCGAGCGCACCATGGGGGCACACCAGTATGGTTTAGAAGATCTTGGCATTACTATTACAACAGAAGAAAATGATTACTTTGTTGATGCCAGTAAGATGAAAGCAGGTGAAGTAACTATGTATGAATCCAGTGACACGGGTACAGAAAATATTTTAATAGCCGCGGCACTGATTCCAGAAACATCATACATACACTTTGCTCAGGAAAATTACATGGTGCAAGATGTTATGGGGTTTCTAAAACTGTGTGGCGTGCGTTTCGAGCGTGTTAGCGTTGCAACACTTGCCGTAACAGGGGTTTCTGAAATAAATACCACGCTGGAATATTGGAACAGCGAAGATCCTATTGAATCTATGGCATTTCTCACTGCGGGTATTATTACGCGCTCTACCATTACGGTAACCCGCTGTCCTATAGATTTTTTGCGACTCGAGCTTTTGAAATTACGCCACATGGGATTGAAATACACCGTATCAGATGAGTATTTTTCTCAAAATGGCTTTACCAAACTTGTTGACATTACGGTGATGCCTTCTGAGCTCGTTGCCTTACCTGACAAGATTCATGCTTTGCCATACCCAGGTATTAACATTGATAACCTGCCTTTCTTTGTGCCTATTGCAGTTCTTGCAAAGGGAAGTACTCTGATCCATGACTGGTCATGGGAAAATCGCGCTATTTATTTCACTGAATTAAATCGATTGGGTGCAAACATTAAACTCGCCGATCCGCACCGTGTCTTTATCGAAGGACCAACACCACTACGCTCTGCCCAAATTGTATGTCCGCCCGCACTGCGTCCGTCGATGATCATTTTACTTGCCATGCTTGCAGCACCAGGAAGTTCTATACTGCGCAATGTATATTCTATTAAGCGTGGTTATGAAAATATTGCGGAACGACTCAATAGTATTGGAGCAAATATTCAACATATTCAACGACCGTAATTTTTTATATGTCTTTTGAAAGAGTGTACAACTTTGATCTTGCTCAGCATTCAACGTTACGTATTGGTGGCACGGGAAAAGTGCTTTATAGTATTACTTCTGAATCTCATGAATTAGAAAAAGATTTAAAAAATATTTTTGAAGAAATTGCTGAGCAAAAACTCCCATGGATGATGTTGGGTGAGGGTTCTAATTCTGTATTCGCTGATGGTTTTCATGAGATGGCGTTTGTACAACTAAAAGCCTCCTCGCCTTCGCGTAGCTTCAGCGGAGCAAGGCCCCCAACTCTCTTTCAATGTATACAAGAAGAAAGTGAATATGTTCTTTTAAAAATCTCCGGGACTATGTCGTGGGATGCGTTAGTTTCAAAAACGGTAGAAATGGGCTTTGGGGGACTCGAGGCATTATCTGCCATTCCAGGAACAGTGGGTGCTGCTCCAGTGCAAAATATTGGAGCCTATGGCGCACAGTTTTCTGATGTATGTGAATCAGTAGAAGTCTTTGACACGCGGGATCAACAAATAAAAGTATTACCGAAAGAGGATTGTCATTTTGAATATCGTTCTAGTATTTTTAAACACTCGAAACAATATATAATAACCAGCGTTACGTTACACTTGAGCAGAAACACTAACCACCCACCACTTCCAGCCTATAAAGAAGTTCAAGATTATTTTGAAAAACAGGGAATAGCTACGCCCTCGCTATCAGAAATACGAGAAGCCATTACTACTATTCGTTGGTCTAAATTACCCACCCCTTTGGCATTACCTAATTGTGGTTCTTTTTTTAAAAATTCTGAAATAAGCAGTGAGCACGCAGAGAAGCTTTTAAAAGAATACCCCGCTATGCCTGTATTTGAAAATAAAAAAACATCAGCAGGATGGCTCATAGAACAGGTCGGATTGAAGGGATATAGAATAGGAGGTATGGGTATTTACGATAAGCATGCACTGGTTATTGTAAATCACGGCGGCGGCACTTTTATTGAATTGGAAAGATTAATTAAATTAATACAAAAAAAAGTTCATGAAAAATTTGGTATACTGGTGGAGGCGGAGGTGAATGTGGTTACTTCGACAAGCTCGGCAACCGTTGAACCTAGTAGCATGACACTGTTTTTGTCGCCGAAAAGTGGTAACCAAACTTGATTGTGAATGCCACTTTTCGGCGACAGGAGTTGTAGTATGTCACGATATCCAATGGTCGTTGAGCCTGCCGAAACGACAGTAGTATGCAACCATACAAAAAAACAATTAACGAACTTATCCGAAATCTTCCCCCAAAAGAAATTATTGGTGATGATCAAAAAATAATTACAGGACTTTGTATTGATTCGCGCGAAGTCGTTCCCCAGAGTTTATTCATTGCAATTGTTGGAGAAAAGGTAGACGGTCATGATTTTATAGCTACAGCAATTGAAATGGGCGCAAGTGCTATCGTATGTGAAAAAATTCCAGACACTATAATGTCTGAGGTTACCTATATACGTGTACCTGATACAAAAGAAGTTGCTGGTAGTATTGCAGACAGTTTCTATGATCACCCCTCACATGCTATGAAAGTAGTTGGCGTTACAGGCACGAATGGTAAAACGACCATTGCTACCGCGTTGTATAATGCACTGACTGATCTGGGATATATATGCGGACTTGTTTCCACGATAGAAAATAAGATTGGAAAAGAAACACGAGAAACAGAGCGCACAACGCCCGATGCACTGAGTCTGCAAAAGTTATTTGCTGATATGCGCGACGCTGGTTGCAGTCATGTGTTTATGGAGGTCAGTTCACATGCGTTGGTTTTAGGTCGGGTAACTGGAGTTAAATTTACTGGTGCAATTTTCACCAATCTTACGCACGATCATTTAGATTTTCATAAAACTATGGATGTCTATGCAGAAGCAAAAAAGATGTTATTTGATAATCTCCTCCCTGAATCTTTTGCTATCAGTAATCATGATGATGCCTATGGGGCTTTTATGACCAGTACTACACCAGCCTCGGTGAGTGTATATGGTTTAGATGAAATTTCTGAAATTGAATATACAATTTTGGGTACACATTTTATATATAAAAGTAAAAAGTTTTTTACGCCACTCGTAGGGAAATTTAATCTCTATAATACGCTTGCTCTGATATCTACCTTAGAACAGTTAGGCATTACTGACAGTGTACTAGAGGGGGTGGTAAACCATCTGCAAGCAGCACGTGGGCGTTTCGAAGTAGTTTCCCATGATAATCGCATTGGTATTATTGATTATGCACACACACCTGATGCCTTGAAAAACGTTTTAGAAACTATTACCCATCTCAAAAAGAACCATCAAAAAGTTATTACCGTAGTTGGTGCTGGTGGTGACCGAGATGCCTCCAAGCGCGCACCCATGGCATCTATCGCATGCGAGCTTTCTGATTATGTAATACTGACGAGTGATAATCCACGTACAGAAAATCCGGAACAGATTTTAGAAGATATGGAATCAGGTGTTTTAGATAAAAATAATTACACACGCATACAAGATCGAGTAATGGCAATACAAAAAGCAAAAGAAATTTCGCAAGAACACGATATTATTTTAATAGCAGGGAAGGGTCATGAGACGTACCAAGATATCATGGGTGTAAAATCTCATTTTGATGACAGAGAAGAGTTTTTGAAATAAAGTTTTATTGGTGTTGTTTAGCAAACCTCTCCTCGCACCACTTTACCATCTTTTCAATACCATCATCGAAGGACCCAGAAGTAAGAATAAGGAGTACATCGCCAGCTTGTACGATAATGCCCAGTGTTTCTAATATTTCAGCATGTGAAGGGGTTTTAAACGCACGCGGGTGATGGGCGTTTACTTCTGCGAATATTTCATCAAGGCTCAGTTGCTCGTGAGTTTCTTGGCCATGCGTTGGTGGTTTATAGATCAGAACACTGTCCGTGCCATCAAAGACTGTTCTATACCAATCAATCATGCCACGATTACGCCAGCTAAAAGTATGAGGCTCGAAGACCACGTGTAATTTTTTATCAGGAAAGTGCAGTTGTAATGCCTCTATTGCAGTACGCGCCTTGGTATAGGAAGAGCCGAAGCCTTCAAATACTAATACACTACTGCTTTGTGTTTTCTTGTCGAGGCGACGCACAATGCCTCTAAACGAGCGCACACTTTTTTGTAATTGTTCTGGGCTTAGCAGTCCGTGTTCTAAAATAAATGCACAGACGCCTATAATGTTTTGAATATTATGAGTTCCCAAGAGTTGTGTTTCTAGTTTTATAACATGCGAGCCTTTGTGCATCAGATCAAAAGAAGAAATTTCGCTATATATAATATGTTCTGCATAATAATGAGCAGTGGTATTCTGAAGGCTGTAGGTAATAACGTGCGCATTGGTTTCGAGGATAAGTTCTGATACATATGGATTATCGATACAGGCAATAACTTTTCCAGTAACTGGAATAGATTTGAGGAGTTGTTTGTAGGGGCCGTGGTAGTCCTCGATAGTAGGGAAGACATTAATATGATCATGTTCACCAGACGTAAAGAGAAGGGATGATGCGTTGTAATATAAAAACTTTGACGTCGTATCAGTATTTGCAGAAGGATATTCATCGCCCTCCAGAACAAAATAATCGCTTGTGCCCTTGTGGGCAGTAGTATCCAGATCAAAAGAAATAGCAGGTACAAAATAACTAGGATCCAGATTGTTATCTTTCAAACACCAGGCGAGGAGTGCACTACTGGTAGACTTGCCATAGGAACCACATACTACAAAGTTCTGCGTGTCTTGGGTAAGTTCGTGTAGTACTTCAGGAAAAGATTTTATCGTATCAGCATAATGCTCGTAGGCATAGGCAACCTCAGCATTTTCTTCTACCGTTAACTTTGCATGTTTACCGATGACAATCAGATCTGGATGTTCAGGAATATTTTTTGGATCGTGGGGACTACAACAGGTGAGTCCAATATGTTCTAGATAACTTTTCATAGGGTCATAGACGCCCTCGTCTGATCCCGATATCTGCCAGCCGTTTTCTTGGAGTAGTCCCGCAACCGAGCTCATGCCCGATCCACAAAGACCTATAAAGTGTGCTTTTTTCATATGTGTGAAGTATAGCCTACTTTTCCACCCATTTCCATGTTTTTATATATATCATATATGATATAATAAAATTTGAATGATTAAAAATTACATAAGAGAAAATGGGGGCACAACCAAAAAGTGCGTTTACAAAAGGGGTCAAGGATCTCTTTATTCGCGGTCTGTGCTCCAATGTAACGAT
>CAZYBJ010000037.1:0-234 GCA_964645325.1 uncultured Candidatus Saccharibacteria bacterium | reverse complement strand
TAGCACGGACGGGAAACAAATCGCTTCACTTTGGTGGAGCGAATGACGAAAGCATTTGGGATTGTGGCAGCCTTACCAAGGCTTTCATTAATCTTATTGCTTTGATTCTGATCGATAGGGGCATGTTGTCGATAGATATGCCTGTTGCGGGTAGATTAGGACTTGAGGGTAAGGGTACTGAAAGTATCACTCTTCGGCATTTACTCACGTATACCGTATATTTTGATTTGAAAG
>CAZYBJ010000036.1:0-6659 GCA_964645325.1 uncultured Candidatus Saccharibacteria bacterium | reverse complement strand
TGTATGTATGCATGTTGTTATTTTACAAGTGTTCGGCTTCAAAGGTAAATCTCCACGATCATTAATAATCAAATATTGAAAGAGCACTTATAGGCGGAACCCGAAAGGCCTGTTTAACAGAGTAGGGAAAATACTTATTTTTACGGCAATGTATAGCAAAAATTTTGAATTCTCAGCAAAACTCATCGAGGCAATCGAAAAACAAGCGAAAGTAACCATCTCGGTAAAAAAACCCGAAGGATACTCACCCCTCGATTTGTATCATGAGACAGAAAATCTGCTTGAAAAATTCTTCAACCTTGCCAGCAAGTGGCTTGACCACCGTAGATCGTCTGACGAACGCATCGTTGTCTCCCCAGACAACGCGGCCGTTCTTCAAAAAGGAGGATATGCAGGTGTATCAATCCTCTACGTCTATTATGGCTTATTCCCTCGTTGGATTAAACCCGAAGAAGTGGTGAAGTTTATTGAAGTCCTTCCTAAGCATTATGTCGGTAAAGTTGGAGTAACCAAAGAGGATTATGGTTTTACCACCATAACAACTCTTGGTTGTGAACTAAACCAGACGACTGTCTGGAAAATAATTGTTGTTACGAGATTCCTCGAAGCCCTGGAAAACAAACACGATATCAGGAAAGAATTTCGGAGCGGGATACTTAAAAAGTTCCTCGCTTCTCAAAAGATGCCCCAATTTTTTGAGGGATTGGTAGTCAATGACTATTACAACCGCCCCACAAGTGAATATTGAATCAAGAAAGTTTTTGAAAAAGTTCAGCAGGTACAACTTTAAACCGCAGCCCCAATCCGTATGGAGAGGGGTTTTTTATTTGCCTAAAATTTTAAATTTTCAAACCCCATTTACCTTCTCCCTCCCCACTTTGTCTACTCCCCACCCACCACCTTTTCCTGTATACTCTGGGGTATCTATGGCATCGAGTACAGGGCACAACAGCGAAAAAGAATCACCGTCAGCAACATCGGCGGAAAAGCCCTTTGTGCATCTGCACTGTCATTCTGATTATTCCCTACTCGATGGGTTGTCTAAAATTCCCGATCTGGTCCACCGCGCAAAAGAACTCGGTATGACGGCCCTTGCCCTGACCGATCACGGGACCATGTATGGGGCGCTGGATTTCTATAAAGCCTGCAAGAAAGAAGACATTAAACCTATTGTTGGCGTTGAGGTATACATGGCCGAGCGATCTCGCCATGACAAAGAGTCCGGGATTGATAATAAACGCTATCACCTGACCCTCTTGGCAAAAAATGTAATGGGGTATAAAAATCTCGTAAAGCTGGTGAGTAAGGCAGCGCTGGAGGGATTTTATTACAAGCCGCGCATTGACGAGGAACTGCTTGGCCTCCATCACGAGGGACTTATCTGTCTGACTGGATGTCCGGGGAGTCGGTTTATACAAGCACTCAAAAGCAATGATCTCACAGAAGCAAAAAGATTGCTTAATTTTTATATACACACCTTTGGGAAAGAACACGTATTTATAGAAGTCATGAAGCACGAGGAAGTAGATTGGTATATTCCCCTCATCCCTACCCTACAAATACTCGCAGATGAGTTTGATCTGCCGTTAGTTGCAACATGGGATAGTCATTATTTGTTGCCCGAGGATAAGATAGCGCACAATACTCTACTGGCTATTAACACTAATAATACAGAGTTCAAAATGGAGGGTGATTATTCGCTGATTAGCGCAAACCAAGCATATGAAGTTTTTAAAGATATTCCCCATGCGGTGGCGAATACCCAAAAAGTTGCCGATCTCGTTGATATAGAAATTAACATTGATGAGTGGTATTTTCCCAATTTCCCTATTCCCGAGGGAAGTACCTTTGATGGCGAGCTCCGCGCACTTGCGCACGCAGGTATAGCAATGAGAAATCTGGAAAAGACCCCAGAACTGGAAAAAAGAATTTCGTATGAGCTAGAAATTATATCGATGAAAGGCTATCCAGCATATTTCCTGTGTATGGCAGACTTTACTCAATTTGCCAAGGAAAAAGGCATTCTGGTGAATACTCGTGGGTCGGCCGCAGGATCTATGGTGTCATACTTGTGTGGTATTACGAATATTAATCCTATGCAGTTTAACTTGCCCTTTGAACGTTTCCTGAATCCAGAACGCCCATCGCTGCCCGATATTGATCTCGATATTGCTGATGATCGTCGTGATGAAATCATTGATTATGCGCGCCAAAAATATGGCGAGCAAGCGGTGGCGCAGGTGGGAACCTTTGGCAAGATGCTTGCTCGTGGTGTGGTGCGTGATGTGGCGCGCGCCTTGGGCTATCCCTATGATGTGGGTGATAGACTCGCAAAAATGATTCCTATGGGCTCGCAAGGTTTTGCCATGACCATTACACGGGCTATGGATATGGTGCCGGAACTCCTCGATGCCTATACTAATGAAACTGACACACGAGAAATTATAGATATTGCGAAGAAGCTCGAGGGCTGCGCCCGACACATTTCGGTGCATGCGGCCGGTGTGGTTATTTCAAATACAGGAAATGTAACTGATTTCTCGCCGGTACAGCTGGACCCAAAGGGTGGCAAAATTATTACACAGTACAATATGTACAGTGGCCTCAATAAAGAAAACGTTATTGGTATGCCAAAGTTTGATTTTCTCGGTATTCGTAACCTAACTATTTTGGCTGACTCTATAGAGCGCGTAAAAAAAATTAGAAATATTATTATTGATATAGATACTATTCCACTTGATGACGCGCTAACTTTTGCAATGATGTCACGCGGCGATACGTTGGGTGTTTTCCAATTTGCCGGTGATGGTATGACTCGTTGGGTAAAGGAGCTCGAACCCAGTGTTATTGATGACCTGATTGCTATGGTGGCGCTGTATCGTCCTGGACCGATGGAATTTATTCCTGAATATATTAAACGCAAACACAACCCCGAAACCGTAACCTATATTGATCCACGACTCGAGCCTATTTTGAAATCTACGTACGGTATTATTATTTACCAAGATGATATTTTGCTGATTGTGAATCAACTTGCGGGCTATACCCTCGGTCAAGCCGATATGTTTAGGCGCGCGATTGGTAAGAAAAAACCGGAAGAAATGGAAAAGCAACATGCGCTGTTTATCAAGGGTTGTATTGATAATGACATGCGCGAAGACGTTGCCAAGGAATTATGGGATATGATCGAGACCTTTGCAGCATACGGATTTAACAAGGCTCACGCTGCCTCCTACGGACAGCTCAGTTATCGTACGGCCTATATGAAAGCACATTATCCCGCAGAATATCTAACTGCTATTATGTCAGCAGAATCGGGTAATATAGAAAAAGTAGCCGAAGTAGTTGAAACTGCCCGCCATATTGGTTTTACGATATTGCCCCCAGATATTAATGAGAGCTTTTCTGACTTTACGGTTGTGGTGAGTGCCGATGCAGAACCAGAAATAACCCCAGAAATTACACCGCTCCACCCTGTGGGAAACCGAACACCTGACGGTCGGCTCATTACCAATAATATACGTTTTGGACTACGCAATATAAAAAACTTTGGCGATGAAATCGGTAAAGTAATTATTCGCGAGAGAAAAACACATGGACCTTATACTTCGCTTGAAAATTTCTTAGAGCGCGTACAACATCGGAATGTTACTAAAAAATCACTTGAGGCATTAATTATGTCAGGGGCCATGGATCGTTTTGGTGAGCGAGGTCATCTACTCGGCAATGTAGAAAATTTACTTTCCTATAATAGACAGGTGAAGCCTGAAAATGCTACCCAGAACTCTCTCTTTGCTGATCTGAGCTCTCGCCCTGCAGGACGCCTTATCCTTGATGCGTGTGCGCCGGCAAAAATGACACAGAAACTGCTCTGGGAAAAAGAATTATTAGGACTGTATATTTCTGGACATCCCCTGGATATGTATAAACCGCAACTTGACCGCGTGGGCACCAACATTATAAAAGCAAAGAAGGGTATGCGCGCCGATCAGGTAGTTTTCCTTGCAGGACTCGTAGAGAGTGTGCGTGAAATTATTACAAAGAAAAACACTAAAATGGCCTTTATAAAATTTTCTGACCTCACTGATACCATGGAGGCAGTTATATTTCCTGATAATTTTCGTGAATATAAACGACTCTTGAAACCTGACGCCCTTCTCGTATTTAAAGGGAAACTCTCGGACAGGAATGGCGAACGCTCGCTGATTGTAGACGAAATAAAAGAGTTAGAAAGTTAGAAAAAAACAGGATCTTTATTTACCTCTTGAATCTCGCCATGTGTCTATCTCTTTATGATTTCCGGAAAGAAGGACTGGGGGAACTGCATACTTTTTCTTTTCCCAGACAAATACATCGGGACGTGTGTACATTTCATGCGATGAAATACGTTCTTCTTCTAGTGATGCATAGGTACCTAGAACCCCTGGAATTTGTCGCGTTGTAGCATCAATCACTACCAACGCTGGCAATTCACCGCCCGTCAGCACGTAATCGCCTATTGATATTTCCTCGGCTGTTTTTAAAATCTTTTTTACTCGCGCATCAATACCTTCGTATCTGCCACAGAGTAAAATAATATCTGTATATTTTTGCACATAACCCCGCGCCGTAGGATTCGTAAAACTTTTTCCACCCGGTGAAAAAATAATTGTTTTAAATTTCTTTTTCTGTGAGGTACCTCGTGCCGCTTTCCATGCACGGAGCAGTGGCTCTACACTCATAACCATACCTGGTCCACCACCATAAGGCTTGTCATCTACTTTCTTATGCTTGTCCCGTGTATAGTCGCGCGGATTATAGAATTTCACGCGAATTTTTTTATGCTGTATGGCGCGCCCAATAATAGAATCACCCAAATATGAATCAAATACATTAGGGAAAAGAGAAATAACGTGAAAAGTAAGCATGCATAAATTATATATCAAAATATAAAAATAACACCCTTTCTATTGAAATAAAGAGTGTTATTTTTAAAATTTATTATTTAAATATTATGCAAAATCTTCTTTGAGTCCCGCAATCGCGTCTTCTACTTCTTCTGCTGAGGCTGCGGTAACTGACATTTTTGGTTCACGAACACTTCCCTCTGGCTCGTCAATTTTCATATTTACTCGTTGTTGATATTTCATACCTACAACGCGCAATATGGTACGAATAGCCTTTGCGGTTGCGCCCTTGCGTCCAATTACCTTTCCCATATCTTCAGGATCAACGGCAACACTCATGAGAACGCCCATGGCATCAACAGTTCGAGTAACAACGACAGCCTCAGGCTTATCAACAAGTGCTTTTAATACATACTCCAGAAAATCTACTACAGGATCTTTTTCCATACTTACAATAATATTGAATGAGTATATCATTCAAATGCTAGCTGTTAACATGTATAAGTGTAGCGCGAGGGAGAAAATTAAGCAACGGCTTGTTCTGCGGGCGCTGCTTCTCCCGCTGGTTCTGCAACTGGCTCTGCTTCTACCGCTGGAGTTGATTCTTCGGCTGGGGCTGCAGTTTCTTCCACTTTTGCCACTGGTGCTGGCGCTGGTTCTTCTGCTTTTTCTGAAATAATAGGAGCCTTTTTAGGTAGGGCGTTTATTTTCTTGCCCTCAATAATTTTCTGACTGATAAGAAAATTATGCACGGTATCTGATGCCTGTGCACCCACAGAAAGCCAGTGTTTAATACGCTCACCATCAAGCTGTAACGTACCAAGCTTGGCATTATAAGAACCAACTATTTCAATAAAACCACCTGATTTTGGACCATTACGGGTATCAGTAACCAGCACACGAAATTGTGGATCATGACGGCGACCAATGCGTTGTAGACGAATCTTTAACATATAGACAGAGATACTAAACTAATTTGAGTTTGAAGTCAAATGAAATAGGTATTACAAAGAAAATACCTATGGATTGAATTGGAATTTAATACTTGACTTTTATATATAAGTATTATATAATATCTAAGTAAAGTTCATTACGTGCTAAATAACATGGAAATAATGGAAATAGGAGATTTTATTACCCTAATCGTTGGTGTACTTGGCTCAGTAATTGGGGCAATATGGGGGGTTAAAGCCACTCAACGCCAGCACCGATTTGAGACGAAATTCGGCATGTCAGCCGAGCTTCAAAAACTCAAGTTTGAAGCCCATATGAAAGCATGGGGGTTAATGCTAGAAACATCTGACCGCACCAAGCTGTATGTGGGAAAAAGTCAGAAGGCCAGAAAAGATTGGACGGAACGGTTCATGAAGTTCTGGTATTCCGAACAGGGGTACGGACTGTTGATCGACAAGCCGGCCCGGAAAGCCATCTTTGATGTCGTTGACTACATCACCTACACGGTTGAACGTGATGGGGAGCAGTTCAATGATGCAAAGTTTACTGAACTGAAAAGGATTGCCCAAAAAGCAATCGGCCAAGTCATTGGTCACACCAAGGACTCAAAAACCCCATTCCAGTTGGAATGGTTCAGGTCCGAATGACCTCGACCACATCCAGAAGAAAAACCACTTTTTCTTCTGGATGTGGTTTTTCTTTTTCCCAATTTAATTGTTTATCAGGTCAGGATATATAACTCTTTTGCTCGTTTCTCACATTTCTGGGCATAAGAGTCACTTTTGGGACCCAAAACTGCTAAACTACCCTTGTCGTATA
>CAZYBJ010000035.1:0-6670 GCA_964645325.1 uncultured Candidatus Saccharibacteria bacterium | reverse complement strand
AATAATCCCGCGAGGGGTTGGGATGGGCTTTGAAGTGAAGACTTCTTTATACTCTTCTTCTCCTAATTTCTTTTCTATTTTTACATAATATTCACCCTTGGGAACTAGCGAGTAGTAGTGTCCATGTGTATCTGACACAGCATGTGCCACTTGACGATTGAGTGATTTGCTAAAGACTTTTACAATAGCTTGTCCGACTGATTCGCCTGTTTCTTGTATTTTTAAAGTGCCATAAGAACGGGGTCGGAAACCGAAAATGCGCAAGATCAGGATAACAATATAAACAGCAAGGAGTACGCTATTTAAAATGCTTGGACTATAGATAGCCATAATTAAGGTAAAGCTAAGACCCACGTAAAACAACGAATTTACAAACCACGCTATGGGCACACTGATTGCTGATATATTACCCACACCCATGCGTTTTTTTTCTTCTTGATTCCAATCGGCCGAGTCAGAATCCATAGGAATATTTTTTGCAATAACACCACCATCAACAACCGTAACTGGCTCACCGAAATATAGATCATTATAGAGGGCGTCATTGCGACGTCCTGCCATGCGCTTTGAGGGAAAGCTGTAGTGCGTTTTACCCGCTTGAATATGATAGGTGCCTGTAGGAACGAGAAAACCGTAGCGCCCATTAATATCAGTAATTGAGGTAGCGATTTCGTTTTCGTTCTCGTCAAGGAGGGTAACATACGCCGGATCGAGAGGTTGCTTGCTACTACTATCATAAACCACGCCCCAAGGCTTTACCTTGCGACGCAGACCCACTAAAACGAGGATGCTGTTCCACAAGCGCAAGAACACCATAATTATTTCTGAAAAGTTTGAGGCGCTACTGAGAAATGGAATCGTAGTTGCGAGAAACGAGCCTGTAACACCCGCAACAGCCAATCCCCTACCCGCAGACTGCAAGGCATCATCAAAAGAAAATGAAAGAGTAGCAACCGGTTCTACAATTATTTCAGGCACCACAACGGGGGTAATTTCTGGCTCGGGAACTAAGGTGGGCTGTTCTATTTCTACTGGTGGGAGAGTGATCTCTGGCTCTGGTTCTACTTCTACTTCTTTTTCTGGAAGTGATTTAGGCGCTTGAACAATCTCTTTTTGATATTCAACTACGTTACTTGAAACACGTATCGAAGTGCCGTTTCGTAAAAAGTCTGCATATACATAATACATACCCCTCTCACACACCGAGCGACCATGACAAATATTCCATGAAACGGGCTCACCCATATATGGCAAGATAATTTCATCTTGAAAATTAGGAAAATTAGAAAGACGAATACTATTGATATATACAGGTACAGTAAAGCGCAAATTTACGACAGGATCATTTGTAGTGAGGGCAAATAATGACTGCGGGAAAAATCCGAGACACGCAATAATAGTCACGAGTGTGAATACTCCAGTGAAAAAATACTTTTTTGTAGCATAGTGCTGTAATACCATATAAAAATTTTTTAGAAAATACTCCCAGCCATGTGCATGACCTCTTGACCAAGAAATATATTAACGAGCGCTAGGACCGCTGGCTGAATAAAGCGTGCCCCAAAGAAAACTACTACCAGTAATAGTACAAACTGATAACGATGAATAAGTTGTTTTATATTATTAAATCTTTCTGGAATAAATGCAAATAAAATATGATGTCCGTCAAGTGGTGGTACGGGAATGAGGTTAAAAAGAGCAAGGGTAATATTCAATAAAACAATTATGACTCCAATTAAAATAAAAGCAGGATTCAATTCACCCACAAGGGCAAGTATACGCAATATGCCACTAAATATCAATGCAAATAGTATATTAGATACAGGACCCGCAAGGGCAACGAGGGCAGACCCCCATTTTCTGTGACGTTTAAAATTATATTGATTAAACGGCACTGGTTTTGCCCAACCTAGTAACAGGGGCGAGCCCATAATAATAAGGAGTCCTGGTAGCAAAATAGAGCCAAACAGATCCAGATGCTTTATGGGATTCAGGGTAAGACGTCCCTGCAAACGTGCAGTAGGGTCGCCTAAATACTCGGCCATATAGCCGTGAGCCGTCTCGTGTAAAACAATCGACATGATTAATATAATGATATAAAGTATTGTTGTTGGAAAATCCATAGTAGTACTTGTCTATGTGTAAATAGGGGCCCCTCACCGAAAACCTTGCTTTTCACAGTACGTATGATAGCATACGAAATCATAAATTATAAACATGATATATTCATAACCTATGGCAAAAATCTGCGCAATAACTGGAAAATCATCTAAAATGGCTGGGTCTTACTCGAATCGTGTTCGTGCTACCCAATTTAATCCAACGGGCAAGAAACGTCGCTATGCAAACTTGCAAGAAAAAACCTACTATATTCCAGAAATAGAAAAAAGTGTTTCTATTACGGTGTCTGCACGTGGCATTAAAACCATCAATAAAAAGGGTACGGTTAAGGCTCTCATGGACGCTGGAATCTTACGGGCGATCTAAATAACAAAAAATCTCTATTTACAAAATCCCCAGTAATGGGGATTTTGTTTTGTATATTCTTTGGGATAAAATAAAAAAGTGAACACACGACTACTGTTGAAGACGGTATGCGCATGTATGGCTGGGGTAGCGCTCGCTTCGCTGTCTTCCCGTATCCAAGAACTAACCCCGTGGTTAATTGTTTTTGGATTAGTCATAAGTCTCAGCTTTGGATTACTCTGTAAACTTTTTTGTGCGCCGAAAAAATATGTTTGGATTGCATTTTTTATTGTTATATTTTTATGTGGTATTTTGAGAACACAGATACGATTAAATGCTGTGCATCGTACCGGACTCGAAAATCGCGCTAATAGCACGGTACGTATCATCGGCACTATAACGGGACCTCTTGACCTACGACAAAACGGTGCGAAGTTTACCCTCCACGCCGAAGCAGAGGTGCTGGACATGCAAAGTAAAAAAATACGACCCATAGATACCAAACTATTAATTAGTGTACCCAGAAACTTTCCCTACTTAACGGGTGATCGATTATTGATTACCGGATCACTGCGTGTACCAAAAAACTTTGAAACAGACACAGGACGAACTTTTCATTATGATACGTATCTCTTGAAAGATGGTATTACCCATCAAATGTCACAACCTACGGTAGAGTTAATCGAAGAGGGTAGATTCTCAATTCCACGCACCCTATTTAACGTAAAACGCGCACTTATTGCTTCGGCGAGTCGCTTTATTCCCTATCCCGAGGCGGGTCTCCTTTCTGGAATTCTCTATGGTGAAAAGGGCGGACTCAGTGATAATACTATGAAAGATTTTCGCACCACTGGAATTGTACATATCGTGGTGTTATCAGGGTATAACGTTACGATTATTGCAATTTTTATGTTGCGTATTTTTTCACGTATATCGCGACGCTTTGGATTTATTCTCGGCGGTATAGGCATTATTGCCTTTGCAATTTTAACAGGGGGCGGAACAACTATTATTAGGTCAAGTATTATGGCCCTTCTTGCCGTAGCATCACAATGGTACGGACGTGAATATGATATTACACGCTCACTTGCCCTTGCTGGATTTCTGATGGTGCTCCATAATCCCCTCGTTCTTCTTTTTGATATTTCATTTCAACTTTCTTTTCTTGCCACGATCGGACTGGTTTATATTGGTCCCATGATTGAACAGTACTTGGCCTGGGCGCCAGAGAAATTTGAAATACGTGGAAACTTGCTCGCGACCGTTTCTACACAAATCTTTGTTCTCCCCCTCCTCATGTATGCAACAGGACAACTTTCTTTGATTTCTATTATTGTCAATGTATTAGTACTTCCTCTTATTCCCTACGCAATGTTTTTTGGATTTTTTACGGCGATTCTTGGTTTCTTTGCGGGACCGGTCACGTGGCTTGCAGCCTTTCCTACCTATGGACTTTTATGGTTACCCCTAAAAGCTGTTGAGCTCTTTGCGCGCATTCCCTATGCTGCCATTACCTTGCCCCAGCTCCCCACGTGGAGCATCCTTGTATCCTATATCTTTCTCTTTTGGATAATTATTTGGTGGCACAGTAAGAGGGGTGATGAAAAGATTTAATATTTATTTCTTCATATTCAAAACACTACCATCTGAAATAAACGTAATGCGCCCCTCATCACACGTACACACACGTGGAATATTGAAGAAGTCTAGTCGATCGACTACTTCTTTACTTGGGTGCCCGTACGAATTATTGATACCGGCTGAAATAACTGCCATATTAGGAGTTGTTGCGCGCAAAAACAATTCTGAACTCGAAGTCTTTGATCCATGATGCCCCAACTTCAACACATCTACATCTAATTGCTGGTACTGATTTTTAATTAAATCAAATTCAACCCCAATGCCTGCGTCCCCGGTAAATAAAAATGATGTTTCGCCATAGTCCAAACGTATTGCCAATGATCCCTCATTGGTATTTAGCTCTTCAAAAGGCACCGAGCGCAAAAAATATAGAGTAACACCATCATCAAGCGCTACTGTTTCTGGATAATTTACTTGCACATATTTTGATCCCTCTTCTAAAACAGCACTACGATACATTCGTGCAATATCTTTATCAGTATCAAATCCCGTATCAACAACGCTCGCTACAGTATAATTTTGAAAAATATCTGGAAAGCCACCAATGTGGTCTTTATCTGGATGAGTAGCAATAACCATATCCAATGTTCTATCCCATGGCATCATAACTTGCCCTAATTCGCTCAACACCTGCGCACCTATACCTGAATCAATGAGGATTTGTTTTTTACTGGGTGTTTGTATAAAAATAGCGTCACCCTGACCCACATCCAAAAAACTCACTTTCAGGGGTCCTGTCTGTTGCTCCCAAAAAGAATACACGATAAAAACAATAACAACCAAACACAGCACCAGTGGCACATATACAAAAAGTCTTCGAAATTTCTGCATAAAAAATATTAATTAAATTATAAGATATTTTATTTTAACTCAAGCCATTGTTGGTATTTGTTGAGAATACTACTCACTACCTCTTCAGGCGTATGCTTGGCTGTATCAATCACTAAATTATAGTGCGCAGGATCGTCCATAGAAGCAATATTATACAGAGCCTTGTAACGCATTGCCTCACTTTCAAGGCGATGTCTGTTATTACTCACCACCTCTTCGAGCGTCTGCACACGCTCAGTCATACGGTCGGGATTAGATTGCATATCCCGCAATATTCTCTGCGCCGCGGTTTCCTCATCCAATGTCAAAAAAACATTGAATATCTGATCACCCATTAAATAAAATCCCAGACGACCATCTACTACCAAGTTGTCATGCTCGTGCATATACTTTTTTTGATTTTCATCAACGACAATATCAAAATTAGGATCTGCCTGAATCTGATCCTGCATATCGGCAAAAGAAATACCTCGCTCGAGGGCGGTCTGCCGAGCAAAATGCCCACCCGACAAACGCTCGTAATGTAAGTATTCTGCGAGTCTTTTTGCTGTAGATGATTTCCCCGCCCCCAAGTGGCCATGGAGGTAGATAATGTGTTTTTTGCCTTGCGCCATTACCCCCTATTCAATCATAAAGTACCCGCAAAAGAAAGAGCCTTCTTGCTTATTGTGCTATACTGGACGCTATATTTATAATTTATATATTTTATGTATACAGCACACACTTTTTCTCTTCCCGCGCTCACGGGCATTTCAACAGAAAATATAGCCGAGCATCTCAAACTCTATACAGGCTATGTAACCAATACAAATAAAATACTCACGGATCTCGAAAATCCAAGCCTCGACACCTATGCCAAGTCAGAATTACAGCGCAGATTTTCTTTTGAATTTAATGGTATGAAAAACCATGAATATTATTTTCACTCTCTTGAGGGTGGTGCACAGGAGCTTGCATCCACTACAAAACTCTATAAAAAAATTACTGAGCAATGGGGCTCGTTCGAGGCATGGTTAGAACTTTTCAAAAATGTTGCCAAGACGCGTGGTGTTGGATGGGCGATTTTGTATTATGATCGCGAACAAGATCTCTTGCTGAATACATGGGTAGACGAACAACATCTGGGACACCTAAACTCGTGCCAATATATTGTGGGAATTGATATGTGGGAACATGCCTATGTCGCGGATTATCAACCCAGTGGCAAAGCACAGTACATCAACGACTATTGTATAAACATAAACTGGACAGGAGTGGGAGAGATCTTTGAAGGAGTGGTAAAAAAGTAGGTTTGAAACTTATCAACATTGCTTCTTACTAAAATATGCTATCATGTATACATAAAGGTTCCACCCCCGCAAAAAGAGCTCCTGGGCTCTTCCGAAAGGATAGCGGGGGTGGTCGTTTTTCTGATATATTTAATAGTAGTAAGTAGTTCCCTTACTAAAAATATCAAATACTTCTTGAGGAATATTTGATATTGATTCCAGTGGTCTCATTTCTCCTCGCTCTAATGAAATAAATTTTGCCCATGCGCAATAATCAGCAATTTGTCCATTAAAATCAGACATAGTTCGATGAAAATAAATAGCATACGGTTTTCCTATTTCTTTAAGAAGTGGTTTTACTGTCTTAATAAAATTTCCTTGTTCTTTTTTAGTAAGTAAAAGATTCTTTTATCCCTCTAATAACGCCCGATACAACCCAAACAAAAATTCAATCCTTTCCTCTT
>CAZYBJ010000034.1:3069-6705 GCA_964645325.1 uncultured Candidatus Saccharibacteria bacterium | reverse complement strand
AATAATGATCTTTTTGTATTATCGATTTTTTCATAATATCAAAAATATATCAACGGTATAGTAAGGCAATGTACTTGATACCCACACCAACAAGTAATATAAGATTATTTTAACATGTTTTTAATTGAAAAAATCCTTTCATACAAACTCCGGAGGACTCATGATTAAAAAATAGCGAGAGCTGCCCTTCTTGTGCAGACTCAAATGCTTTTTTCAAAGCAGGCTCTTGCATTGCCGCATGACTTGCGCCATACACTACAAAAACTCGCTTGTGAGTTTTGAACGACTCCAGAATATCTTTTACAATTTTTTTGTCTCTAAAAAGAGACGAAGCCTCGCCAATGCGATTTAGAATTGTTTGTTCCTCTTTCTTTTCATCCCAAGGTATCGGGTCAATGCGGTCAATCGCATTGGGATCATTTTCAACATCCACAACTTCGCCAAAAATTTGCTCACCAAGTTTTATTGCACGCTCATACGAATAATCAAATCCCTCCCAGTTCGTTGTTCGTTTGAATCGGTCAATAAAGCTAGAGACGTATCTTTCAAATCCTTCTCGCTTCATTTGTCGATTGTATTGAGGAAGTATATGAAAAACATCCCATGCAAATATTTCATCTTTAGAAAATCCCTTGGCGAGTAAATCATTATACAAATCCTCATGTGTTGGTTCGGGTGATTCCCAGTCAATCCCTTTCTCAATTCCTAATTTGAGGACAAGCCCAGATTCACCCATATCATCTATTGCTTCTTCGCGTGTGGCAGATTTTACACTCTCATTAAACTTGGTTTTATCTCCGCGAACATTCATACCTTCAACAAAAATAATATCAGGATTTGCTTTATTGAAAGCGGTCTCAATTTCTATAAATAGCGGGTTGCTTGGGTCGCTTGTATGCGGTGAACCAAAATAGCACAGCTCTTTATCTCCTGTTTTCAATTCAAAAATATATGGGGTTGTGTGTTCAATTTTGCTATATTCCTCGGCTGTCATTATAGTATTTAAAATAGCCTCCATTGTTTCTGATTGATTTTCTTCTATGGATTTGTTTTTAAATGCTTTTTCCACAAAATTTTATTTAATTATGTTGTATATAATTTATTGTATCACATTTATTATAGCTATAAAAAATTCTCGATTTTGCGGAAAGGAAGGGATTCGGTCAGCCGTCGCTATTTTTACATTCGCTAGCGCTCATTAAAAATATGCGCGGACGACCCTGGCTCGAAAAACGATTTCCCAAATCGTTTTTCTCCGCCTTTCTTATCCCCCCTATCTCAATCAGAATCTAAAAATTACAGAAAGAATTCTGTAATTTTTAGATTTGCGGAAAGGAAGGGATTCGAACCCTCGAGAGCTTGCGCCCTACACGCTTTCCAAGCGTGCGCACTAGACCGCTATGCGACCTTTCCAATTTTATTATTTAGATTTATGTTGCATTTTACTTGTATGCTCAAGATACTTTTCTATAACATGATGTTCTGTTTCTAATAATCCTGTTTCTCGATACTGTGTTGGATCAATCCACTCATATGCGTCATGTTCATTACTCAGAGTAATAGAGTTATCGCCAAAGAGTGTACAGGCAAAAAATAACGCTACTACATGCCACTCTTCACCGCGTGGTTGTGGCCACCACTCGCCAACAGCAATAATATCGCCTATAGTGACCTCTAGTCCACACTCTTCTTGAACTTCTCGCACGAGTCCATCGCGATATGATTCGTCCTCGTGAATACGCCCGCCGGGTAACGTACACTTCCCCGCATGTGTACCATCAGGCGAAGCTTTTTCTTGGAGCAGCAATATCTTACCCTCACTATTTGCAATAATTCCTTTTGTGGCTACGAAGAGTTTCATATATAGAACCTAGGCACTCTCGCGTAATGCACGTACCCGCTCCTCAACTGGTGGATGAGTGGCAAAGATTTTGTTAAAAAATTTTTTAGCACCAGTTAGCCCATGCGGGTCAGCAATGAAGAGGTGGGCTGTTGCATTGTTCGTTTTCTGCATAGGCATATCTGCACTACTTATTTTCTCCAACGCACGGGCAAGTCCCTCGGGATAGCGGGTCAAGAGCGCCCCTGATGCATCTGCCAAAAACTCCCGTTTACGTGAAATAGAAAGGCGTAGCATCGTGCCAATAATAGGCATGAGGATAACGATCACCAAACCAACAATGATCATAATGCCACCACCCCCACCACCTTGTCCCTCTCTATCATTATTTCTACTACCAGCGCCACCCAGAATCATGCGTGTGGCAATATCAGCAACCAAAGCCAAGGTTCCAACCATCACCACAGTCATGGTCGCAATCAACATGTCGTTATTACCAATATGGGAAAGCTCGTGAGCAATCACCCCCTCTAATTCATTGCGTTCGAGTTTTTGGAGGAGTCCTGTAGTTACAGCAACTACTGCATGATGTTTATTGCGCCCCGTAGCAAAGGCGTTCGGCGCCGGATCAGTAATGACATAGAGTTTCGGCATAGGAAGCCCCGCGGTGATAGCCAAGTTCTCTGTTACGGTATAGAGATCAAAATACTGGGCACGATCTGCGGGCACAGCATGTGTCATACGGAGAACTATCCGATCAGAAAACCAATATGAAGTAACACTCGTAACTACACTATAAATAACCGCAACTATTAAAATTTCGGGGGCTTCAAAAAAATAACTTAAACCAAAACCAACTATAATTAGAAGAATAAAGAAAAAACTCATCAGAAACCACGTACGTCGTATATTGGCGTCATGGTGGGTATAGAGACTCGTAGCCATACTAAATAAATTTAATTTAAAAAACTAAAATGCTACTTTGATATTTTCACGCTGTTCTTTTGCTTCTTCCAAGTCATACAAATCACGTTGAGTAAACGTAAAGATACTTGCAATTATTTTTGAAGGGAATGTTTCTACGCGCGTATTAAAATCACGTACATTGGCGTTATAGAAACGACGCGCAGCCTGAATCTTGTCCTCGGTATCAGCAAGTTCTTTTTGCAGGTGTACAAAGTTTTCATTTGCCTTCAGATCTGGATAATTTTCTGAAACAGCAAAGAGAGACTTCAAGGTACCTGACAACATGTTTTCTGCCTCTGCTGACTGCTTTGTATTTCCTGATTGATCAGCACCCATAGCGCGTGTGCGCGCCTCGGTTACCTGTTCTAGGACTTCGCGCTCGTGTGTTGCGTAGCCCTTCACCGTTTCTATCAGGTTAGGAATCAGATCATAGCGACGTTTGAGTTGTACATCAATATCTGCCCATGATTCATCTACACGATTTTTTCCACGTACAAAGCCATTGTAGCCTCCAATAAACCAAAGAATAATCACGGCAAGTACTATAATGAGAATTAAAAGAGGTGTCATAGATATTAAGTATATTAATTATAATATGTGCTCATTATACCTTTTTTTCTTTATATGACCAAACAAGTAGTGGTGAGGCAACAAAAATAGAAGAGTAGATACCCACAAAGGTACCTACGAACATGATCAACGCGAGTCCTTTCGTAGATTCAGGTCCCACAAGGAAGAGCACGATCAGGGTAATCATAATAGTAATAGACGTATTCACTGATCGCCCCATGGTTTGTGTGATACTTTTTCCAACAAGTAGATCAAAGGGG
>CAZYBJ010000034.1:0-3059 GCA_964645325.1 uncultured Candidatus Saccharibacteria bacterium | reverse complement strand
TGTAGGCGCTCACGAATACGATCAAATACTACAATAGTGTCATGCACTGAAAGACCTAAAACCGAAAGCAATCCCACCACAAAAAGACTGTTTATTTCTAGACCCAATAAAGCAAACAGACCAGCAGGAATGATCACGTCGTGAGCAAGTGCCACAACCGTATAAATACCATACATCCATGGCGAAGGACCGATACGCTGTCCCTTGTTACTGCGGGCAATATTACGGAACGCATAACTAATGAAGAGAACAATACACAACAGTACAAAAACAATAGAAATAAGTGCTTTCGAACGCAATTCTTTTCCTACTGAAGGTCCAATGGAATTAAAACGTTCTGTTTTTGGAGTCTGCTCGTCCACCGTAAGAGCGCCTAGTAATTCTTGGCGTTCCATTTCACTAAGATCGCGCGTGCGAATAATCACCCCCTGTTCCCCAAAGGGTTGTACTGAACCTGTATACCCCAGTTCGGTAAAATTATTTTGAATGCGCTCTATATCAGGTCGCTCGGTATAAGAAACTTCCAACAATGAACCCCCTGTAAAATCAATGCCTATATTGAGTTTCTTTGTTGCTAACACAACGATAGAGGCAATAACGAGGAGTGCGGAAATAATCAAAAATATAAATTTGTGTTTAATGATGAACATATATTAAATATTACACATGAATACTGTCTTCGGTGTGCTTGCCCGATCGCAAAGCAGCTGAGTAAAGAAAACGCATCACAGGATGATTGCTGGAACCCGCTACAGCGTACAGGAATAGACGTGACACCGTAATAGCGGTAAACATAGATACAACTACACCAATACAAAATGTGAGCGCAAAACCCTTGATAAGTGACGAACCGAACCAGAACAATACTAAACCTGAAATAGTACTGGAAATGTTTGAATCACGAATTGATGACCATGCTCGCTTGAAGCCCTCATGCATTGATTGATAGAGGGTTTTTCCTGTATGGAGTTCTTCCTTCATACGTTCAAAGATCAAGATATTTGCATCTACCGCAATACCCAACGACATAACGAATCCTGCAATACCAGCCGCTGAAAGGGTGACAGGGATTATTTTAAAGAGGGCAAGCACAATACCCGCATACAGAGCAAGGGCAATACTGGCAAGGAGTCCTGGGAGACGGTACCAAAGGATCAAGAACAATGCAACGAAAATAAATCCAAGGAATGCCGCATGCATACCTGCCTGCACGGCATCAGCCCCAAGCGATGGACCAATAGAATTAGTAGAGATCAGTTCAATTGGTACGGGCAGCGCCCCTGAATTTAGCCGTCCAACTAATTGCTTTGCCTCCTCTGGAGTGAAGGTTCCTGTAATTACTGCCTCACCACCAGAAATTTTCTGCTGCACTACGGGATTAGAGATCATAGAGCCATCTAGATAGATTGCCACTGGCTTGCCTATATTCTCATCCGTTATTTTTTCAAAAAGATCAGCCCCTTTCTTGTCAAAAACAAGGCCAACGATAGGCTCTCCACCAAATCCACTACCTCCGGCCGTTGCGCCCTGACTGAATTGCAATTGTGCCTTGGCAAGGTAACGACCCGTCAATTCTGTAGGAATGTAGTACGGATCTTGTTTGGCAAGATCAGAAGGAACTGCATTTGGGTTTTTTTCCAGTGCTGCTTGAAATTTTTCTTGGGCCGCAACAATCTTTTCTGTTTCTGCCTCGTCACGTACTGTTTTAAACTCTAGAAGTGGCGTCTGCCCAATCATGGCGATAGCCTCGTCCAAATCAGTAATACCTGGAAGCTCTATAATGAGACGGTGCTCTTTCCCCTCTCCACCTAAATTCGTCATTTCTGTTTGGACATTAGGTTCACTCACACCGAACAAATTTACACGACGCTCAATAACATCACGCAGTGACTCCATAGACTCCTTTGGATCAATGTCTTCGCCGAGTCCCGAAAGATCAGCCTTATACACCAAATAAGAACCTCCTGAGAGATCCAGGCCTAAGCGAAATTTACGAGTGCTCTCTGCACCCATTTCAGATTTATAAACAAAAAAACCAATAGCACAACCAATAATTAAGAGCGCGAGGGCCCCGATACGTAATTTCCACATATGCAGAGGATTTTATACCTTTTACTCATTAAACGCAAACAAAAAAACTGCTCATAGGCAGTTTTTTTGTTGAAAAGACAAAACTTTTTAAGTATTATTTGAGTGTTACCTTTCCACCTGCTTCTTCTAGTTTTGCCTTAATCTGATCTGCCTCTTCTTTCTTAACTCCTTCTTTTATTACCGCTGGCAATGCCTCTACGAGGTCTTTTGCTTCTTTCAAGCCCAAGCCCAAGATTTCTTTTACTACCTTCATCACAGGGATCTTTGCCCCTCCATCTGAGGTAAGCTCAACGGTAAATTCATTCTTCTCTTCTGCTCCACCCGCTGCTGGTCCTGCAACAGCAACTGCTGCTGCTGATACGCCGAATTTCTTTTCAAGAAGTTTAACCAGGCTGTTCAATTCCATTACTGACATTTTTTCTACTTGCTCTACCAATGCCTTAAATTCTTTTGGTACTTCTACGTCGGCACCTGCTGGTTCTGCCGCAACTGCTTCTGCCTTAGTTTCTACCACAACTTCTTCTGCTACTACTTCTTCTGCTGTTGCTTGTGTTGCTTCGTCTGACATATAATTAAAAAATTAAAAATAATAAAAAATCTTTTTTACTTCTTCTCTGCAATTTGATTCAACACTGAAACAAATCCCTGAATAGGTGCGTTCAAAACGTTTACGAACATACCACGGAGTACCAACATATTAGGAATTGTTGCAATTTCATTCATTTCTGCAGCATCCATGTAACGTCCCTCAAAAATACCTCCGACGATTTTCAATGCGTCTTCGCGACCCTTGCGAAATCCATGCACCAAACGTGCTGGCGCTGTAAGATCTGTTGATGACCATGTAATAGCAATGCTTCCATCGAGTGCTGGCATAGTTCCTGTGAACTTTTTATCGTCCAATACACGGCGAAGCAATGTTTTTTTAATTACTTGGTAACCTACTCCCTCGTTACGGAGTGCAGTAC
>CAZYBJ010000033.1:0-6872 GCA_964645325.1 uncultured Candidatus Saccharibacteria bacterium | reverse complement strand
CATAAGCGGGAACTAGACCATCGTGGTCATAGTTAGGAAATACCTAAATAATTAAGTAACTCTTAGCTATGAACCTATAAAAGAATATATGTGAAAGAGCCAGCTCTCTTTGATTCCACACTAGCAGAAATAAACATAAAATCAAGTGTGTCAATCCTAAACTTTCTCTAGTGAACTTTTTATTTTTTGCTATGATACTCCCTATATGAACGAATATAATCATAAAGATATAGAATCTAAATGGCAAAAATATTGGAAAGAAGAGGGAACCTACACTACCCAAGAATATTCTGACAAGCCAAAGTGTTATGTACTCGACATGTTTCCATACCCATCGGGTACAGGGCTCCATGTGGGACATCCGCGAGGTTTTATTGCGACAGACGTCTATGCACGCATGAAGCGCATGAACGGCTATAATGTGCTCCACCCTATGGGTTGGGACGCCTTTGGCTTGCCCGCTGAAAATCATGCTCTTGCTAATAAAACCCATCCCAGCATTCAAGTGAAAAAGAATATTAAAAATTTTACAGGCCAACTCGCCATGATGGGGCCTGATTATGATTGGTCACGCGAGATAAATACGACTGATCCTGCATTTTATAAATGGACGCAGTGGTGTTTCTTGAAAATGTTAGAAAAGGGATTGGCTTACGAATCGTACGAGCCCATTAACTGGTGTCCCGGATGTAAAACAGGTTTGGCAAACGAGGATCTCGACGCTGACGGTACCTGTGAACGTTGTAGTAGTATTGTAGAGAAAAAACCTATGCGTCAGTGGGTGCTACGTATTACGCAGTACGCTGATAGATTGATAGATGATTTAGATACGCTGGAACAGTGGCCAGAATGGGTAAAAGAAGCGCAACGCAATTGGATTAGTAGATCATACGGATCAAAAATTCCTTTTATCTTAAAAACAGGACAAACTCAGGAAACCATAGAAATATTTACGACGCGGGCTGATACACTTTTTGGGTGTACGTATTTTGTATTGGCACCAGAACATAAATTTATACAGCAGCACGAGGCTGAGATTACTAATATTGAGGAAGTAAAAAAGTATCAAGAAAGTTTGAAAACTCTTTCTGTTATTGATCGTACCGCGCATGGCAAAGAAAAAACAGGCATACGACTGGAGGGTGTCGTGGCCATTAATCCTGCAAACGGTGAAGAAATTCCCGTATGGATTGCTGACTATGTATTGGCTGATTATGGTACAGGTGCCGTTATGGCAGTGCCGGCACATGACGAGCGCGACTTTGCCTTTGCGAAGAAATATGAATTGCCGATGAAGAATGTTATTAATCCCATGTTTATGCGTGCTGATGTTGCAGAAGTGGCAGAAAAAGATTTTGAGAAAAAAAATAAAATAGTTGCAGTAGTGCGTGATCCTGATAATAATATTTTAACGATCAATTGGGGAGAGGCGCTGGGTGGAAGGTTACTGCTGGGTGGAACTATTGAGGAGGGTGAAACGCCTGAGCAAACAGCCTTGCGCGAACTCGCAGAAGAAACAGGTTATGATGATGCAGAGGTTATTGCTGTTGCGCCTGAAACATTTAAATACCGTTATTTCGCAACGTCAAAGGGACGTGCTTTTGAGGCAGATACGCGTTTTGTACATATACAACTTAACTCACTGAATAAAAAAGAGAGTGCATTAGAAGAAGACGAAAAAAATAAATTTTCAGTAGAATGGATAAGTCAGAAAGATATAGAAAAAAATGTTGTAGAAGTGTTGCATGTATACGCTCTTTCTAAATTTGTTATACCAACAGCGTATGTTGGTATGGGGTATCTTGGCGATTCTGAAAAGTTCACCAACCTCACCTCCGAAGAGGCAAAAGAAAAAATTACAAAACACGTGGGAGGGAGTATGGTAAGTAGTTATAAACTGCGCGATTGGGTATTTTCTCGTCAGCGGTATTGGGGCGAGCCTATTCCGGTAGTTCACTGTGAAAAGTGTGGCGTGGTTGCGGTGCCGTATGAACAGTTGCCGGTGGTATTACCAGATGTAGAGAGTTACGAACCTACGGGAACGGGCGAATCACCCCTTGCCAGTATTGAGGCATGGGTAAACGTAGCGTGTCCTACCTGTGGTGGCAATGCAAAACGCGAAACCAATACCATGCCTCAGTGGGCAGGATCCAGCTGGTATTACCTGCGTTATATTGATCCAAAAAATAATGATGCGCTCATAAATCCAGAAAAAGAAAAGTATTGGAATCCCGTTGATGTGTACGTGGGAGGGGATCATGCAACGCGACACCTGATCTACGCGCGATTTTGGCATAAGTTTTTATATGATATTGGTGCGGTAACGCATATCGAGCCCTTTCCAAGATTAGAATTCTTGGGACATATATTGGGTGAAGATGGTACTAAAATTTCAAAAAGAAAGGGAAATGGTGCCGCACCCGAAGACGTAATAGAAAAGGTTGGTGCCGATACCTTGCGCACGTATGAAATGTTTATTGGTCCCTTTGAAAAGGCCGTACCGTGGAGTAGTGACGGCTTGGTTGGGGTGAGGCGCTTCTTGGAAAAGGTGTGGCGTATCGCTGGTGCTGTCTCTGAAAAAAGTCAGTCATCAGCAGAGGTACAAAAAATACTTCACAAAACAATTAAAAAGATAGGTGAGGACATAGAACACTTTAAATTTAATACTGCCGTTTCACAAATGATGATCCTCGCTAATACGATAGAAAAAGAAGGTGGAATAGCACGCGAAGATTTTATTAGCTATCTCAAAATTCTTGCGCCGTTTGCACCTCATATGAGCGAGGAAATCTGGCAAAGTATTTTGGGAAATACTTCATCTATCCACTTACAGTCTTGGCCAGAATATGATGGAGCATTAACCAAAGATGACACCGTAATTCTTGGTGTACAGATAAATGGTAAAGTGCGTGGCGAATTGGAACTTGCACTTGATGCAGACGAGGCCTCAGTACGTATACAAATCCTCGAGAACACCGCATACGCCAAGTGGATTCCTGATGGTGTCATCAAAAAATTTATCTATATACCTGGCAAAATCATCAGTATTGTGGCGTAGTTAAATTAAAAAATAATGGTTAAAAAGATTATTCAACTTTTTCATAAGCAGTTTCATAATATTAATCAGGCTGCGTTAATCTTGGCTTTTTTTACTTTTTTTGTGCAAATTGCGGGGTTGATACGCGATCGCTTGCTCGCCGGACATATTGGTCCGGGGATTGAATTAGATACGTATAATGCTGCTTTTTTGATCCCAGATCTTATTTTTGCTTTGGGGGCATCGCTCGTTTCAGTTACTATTTTGATGCCATTTCTTGCAGAGCGTGTCTTTGGTCATGGTGCTGAAAAAGAGGGAAATAATGCTCAAGAATTTTTGAACAATATCTTTACTGTTTTTTTTGTTGGAATAATTATCATCGCTCTTGGTGCCTATATACTCATGCCTCAATTAATGAGTGTGGTTGCCCCTGGATTTCACTCTGAATCTATAGAGTCACTTATCCAAATAAGTCGTATCATGCTCCTTTCTCCAATATTGTTAGGGCTTTCAAATCTTGTTGGAACTATTACACAGTTATATAAAAAGTTTTTTGTGTATGCGCTTTCGCCTATTCTCTATAACATAGGAATTATTATGGGAATTGTGTTTTTATATCCACGTATGGGAATACGCGGACTTGCGCTTGGTGTGGTGCTGGGAGGAGCGCTTCACCTCTTGGTTCAGATTCCTATTATCATACAACAAAAAATGGTGCCATCTTTTGTACGGGTTATTAATTGGAAAAGTATCTGGGATGTCGTACGCGTTTCCGTACCGCGCACCTTAACACTTTCGTGCAATCAGATAGGGTTACTGGTGATCTATGCGCTCGCATCAAAAATGTCAGCAGGAACTATTTCTATTTTTAAATTCTCACTTACACTGCAATCTTTTCCCATAGCAATTATTGGGCTCAGTTATTCAGTAGCGGCGTTTCCTACATTGGTTGAGCATTTTGCATCAGGCGCGCATGAAAAGTTTATTCAGGCGATTATACAGCCATTTCAAAAGATTATTTTTTGGGCACTGCCGGTAACCGTACTTTTTATAGTTTTACGTGCTCAGATTGTACGTGTTATTTTGGGAACAGGGCAGTTTGGTTGGGAGGATACGCGCTTGGTTGCCGCATCACTCGCCATTTTGGTTACCTCTGTTATTGCCCAGAGTCTGACAAGTTTATTAGTGCGTGCCTATTATGCATCGGGTAAAACATGGCGACCGTTGATTATCAATGGTGTATCAACTGCAATTATGATTATCATGGCTGTCTGCTTTGTTGCGGTGTTCAAACAAAGCCCTCTATTGCAGATAACTCTTGAAAAGATGTTGCGTATACACACTGTCGCAGGAACAGAAGTAATCATGTTGGCCTGTGCCTACGCATTGGGGACACTGACTAATGCAATTATACTTTGGTTATTTTTTAAAAAAGAATTTATTACACATAATAAAAAAGATACTCAGATAAGTTCTCAAAATATTTTTCATATTAGCATTGCCTCTACCTATATGGGTGCAATCAGTTACCTTGGCTTGCAACTGTTTGATACGGTGTTTAATATAAATACTTTTTTTGGGGTATTTGCTCAGGGATTTTCTGCAGGAATTATGGGAATCATTGCAGGTAGTGTGGTACTTGTTTTGTTAAAAAACAAAGAGACAGGAGATATCCTTGGGATTCTTGCACATTCCATAAAAAAACTATCTCCACGCAATTCTCGTTTATAAAAAGGAGCACTTCGCATCAAATTGCTTAAAAGAATAGGACGCATTGATAATGCGAGTGTATGCTATATAATTATAAGCATGATTAATAATTAAGATAGATATATACATTATGAATTCATTTTTTAAGAAAACAGTCACATTGTTAAGTATTTTTTTACTTTCAGGTGTTCTTACACCCGCTTCACTCTTTGCTTTTATTACTGATGGACCGAACGCCGTTGATGTTATCGGGCAGTCTACTGGAAATGATGGCGTAACGCCTGATTATATAACGTCAAGTACTTATGATGGCGTTGGTTCTGGAAGTCCGTTTGGTTTCAGTGGTCCTCGCGCCGTAGAGCTCGATACAACCAACCATAGACTTTTTGTTGCCGATACCACTAGTCATAGAGTTCTTGTATATAATCTTACCGTAGGTAATCAGCTTGTTGATAGAATACCAGATAATGTTTTGGGTCAGACAAATTTTACAGATGTTTCAAATGTTGGATTTAGTCAGGCATCAACTGTTTCGCCAGTGGGTCTTGCGTATGATGCAACAAATAACAGACTCTTTGTTGCTAACTCTAATCGCGTAACTGTATTCGATGTTGCCTCAATAACTGACGGTGAAAATGCAATCAATGTTTTGGGTCAAGCACTCTTTACTACAAATACAGTTTCTCCAATCTTTGCAACACAGTCTGGACTAGATTCACCTCAAGGGCTTGCATATGATTCATTCAATAATAGATTATTTGTCACAGAATTTGGTAATAATCGCGTAACTGTATTCGATGTTGCCTCAATAACTGACGGTGAAAATGCAATCAATGTTTTGGGCAATACGCTCTTTACTACAAAGACGGCTGCAACAACACAATCAACGATGAGTGCCCCAACGGGTGTTGCCTACGACAGTTTTAATAGTAGATTATTTGTCGGAGAATTTGGAAATAAACGAGTACTTGTATTCGATGTTGCCTCAATAACTGACGGCGAAAATGCAGTTAGTGTTTTGGGACAAGCGCTCTTTACTACAAGTGCTTCTTCTGTAACGCAATCAGGATTAAATGCTGTGCGGGGGGTTGCCTATGATCCTGTTAATAGTAGATTATTTGTAAGTGATACAAGTAATCGCAGAATTATGGTTTTTGATGTTGCCTCAATAACTGACGGTGAAAACGCAGTCAATGTTTTGGGACAAGCAGATTTTACAGGATTTACAGCAGCAACAACACAATCTGGTCTTGATACTCCAAGTGATGTTGCTTTAGTTAGTGCAACAAACAGATTGTATGTTGCAGATCAGGGAAACAACCGTGTTATAGTGTACGATGTAGAGCCAGCGCCTCCTGCTAGTTTTTCCCTTATAGAGAGCGCGCTTTCAACATCAGTATCAGAATCAGGAACAACCGATACCTTCACGGTAGTATTAGATACGCAACCCTTGGGCGATGTAGTTATGGATATAACCTCATCAGACACTGGCGAGGGAACAGTTTCACCAGCCCAACTTACGTTCACTACAGTAAACTGGAATACACCACAAACGGTCACACTTACCGGTGTAAATGATGTACTTATTGACGGCACACAAACGTATAATCTTACTATCGCAGTAAATGACGCTGGGTCATCAAACGAATATGACTCTGTAGCTGATCAAACGATTAGTGCTACTACGACAGATAATGATGTTCCAGGATTTACTCTTGCCCAAACATCAGGATCAACATCAGTATCAGAATCAGGAACAACCGATACCTTCACGGTAGTATTAGACGCCCAGCCTCTTACTGCTGTTGTTATAGATATAACCTCAGCAAACACAGCAGAGGGAACAGTTTCACCAGCCCAACTTACCTTTCCAATAACAAACTGGAATACACCACAAACCGTCACGCTCACGGGAATAGACGATCTCATTATTGACGGCACACAAACCTATAATCTTACTATCGCAGTAAATGATGCTGGGTCATCAAACGAATATGACTCTGTACCCGATCAAACGATTAGTGCTACTACGACAGATAATGATGTTCCTTCTTCCTCATCCTCATCATCCTCTTCATCCCGCTCTATCAGTCGTCGTATTGCTCTAGCACCAAAAACAACACCT
>CAZYBJ010000032.1:5020-6960 GCA_964645325.1 uncultured Candidatus Saccharibacteria bacterium | reverse complement strand
CGCGGAATCAATATTTTCCATATCTCCCATTATAACCCAACACCCTCGCACAAACAAAAAAGCCCCTTTCGGGGTCTTTTGCGCTCAATAATTTTGATTATTCAGCAACTTCTTCTTCATCCTTTTGTTCTGTTTCTTCTGCTTCAACAACAACTTCTTCTTCTTTGATTATTTCTTCTGACATATATTATGAGAAATTAGGGGCTAATAAATCATAACCCAAGGGCTATAGCTCAACAGTAACACGTTCCCCACCCTAATCAAATCATCTCACTTGGGCATATACTGTGGGTAAACAAAAGCCCCTTACGGGGCAATTGTTATGGTGTTTATTTTAATTATTCATCTTCCATCCCTTCTTCCACATCCATTTCATCCTCCTCTTCTCCTTCTACTCCACGAACGAATTCTTCTTCTGACATGATATTAAGCATTCTTGCTATTCTACATATTTATACAAAAGCAAGAACAAAAAATAAAAATTAATAAGACACCGGAACGGAAAGTGAACCGGATTGAGAATATTCTCTCATGGTGAAATAGCTTTGCAAGAACCTCTTTTTACTATTCTGTGGATAAGTAAATTATATGCACTGATTTTCTAGGACTTTGGTTGTCTTTTGCGGTCTGTTTCTTTTAAGAATTGTTTGCGCAAACGTATATCACTCGGCGTTACCTCTAAATACTCGTCAGGACGCATCAATCCCATCGCGCGTTCGAGGGTAAGATCAAGAGGGGGAATAATTTTAATCGTTTCATCAGTTCCCGAGGCACGCATATTGGTAAGCTGCTTGCCCTTGGTTGGATTTACCATCATGTCTTCGCCCTTACTGGTATTACCGATCACCATGCCCTCATATACTTCGGTATTAGGTTCTATATAAAGAGTTCCGCGATCTTGTAAATTACCTAGTGAAAAACCAAGTGCCTTGCCCGTTGCCATTGATACCATAGAACCCAGCTCTGTTTTAATTACCACACCTGCGTAGGGTTGAAAACCAGCAAAAATAGTCGTCAAAATTCCCTCGCCACGAGTGTCGATAACGAACTCGTTACGATAACCAAGGAGTCCGCGCGTAGGTGCCAAAAAAATCATTTTTATAATGCCCTCTTTATTTTCCATAAAGGTCATCACGCCGCGACGCTTGCCCAATTTTTCAATAACAATTCCTGAAGATTCATCGGGAACGATAATGGTTGCCTCTTCAAACGGCTCACTTTTTACACCATCAATGTCTTTGATAATTACCTCGGGTTGCGATACGGCGAGTTCAAAGCCTTCGCGACGCATATTTTCAATGAGTACCGCAAGGTGCAGTTCCCCGCGTCCATAAATTTTAAACTGTGCCTGATCGTCTAGATCAACGCGCAAACCTACGTTAATTTCAAGCTCTTTTTCCAAACGCTCACGAATTTGACGAGAGGTGAGCAATTTACCTACGCGCCCACTAAACGGTGAATCGTTAATAAACATATTAAGAGAAATAGTAGGTTCATCAACGCGAATTGCAGGGAGAGCCTCGCCCTCTGCATTTTCTAGCAATGTTTGTCCAATAAAAATATTGGGAATCCCCGCAATCATAACAATATCACCTGCCTGCGCCTCGGATACTTCCTTTCTTTGGAGTCCCTCAAACGAGAATAATTTTACTATTTTCCCTGTAAAGCTTTCTCCTTCAATCATTTTAATAGTTAAATTTTGACCTTGTTTCATTACACCTTTATAAATACGGGCAATACCCATACGTCCCAAAAAATTATCATACGCCAAATTAAACACCTGCGCCTGCAGAGGCAGTGCATTCAAATCATCGCCCGATGCTTTAGGTACTATTTCGAGAATCAGATCGAGGAGAGGACTCAGATCCTTTGCGTCATCACTCATGGCGCGCTTGGCAACACCTTCGCGTCCAATAGCATAAATAGTTTTAAAGGCTAAC
>CAZYBJ010000032.1:0-5010 GCA_964645325.1 uncultured Candidatus Saccharibacteria bacterium | reverse complement strand
AACTGTTCATCTGTTGCACCAAGATCCAAAAATAATTCATACACTGCCTCCTCTGCCCAGACAACATCAGCGGCTGGCTTATCAATTTTGTTAAGTACTAAAATAGGTTTCAGTCCCAGTTCGAGTGATTTTTTCAAAACGAATTTGGTCTGTGGCATAGGACCCTCTGCTGCGTCCACTACCAACAGCACGGTATCAATAGAGCGCAATACGCGTTCTACCTCGGAACCGAAATCGGCATGTCCTGGGGTATCCAAAATATTAATTTTCGTACCCTTATACAACACTGACGTGTTCTTTGCATAAATAGTAATACCACGCTCTTTTTCTATATCATTAGAGTCCATCGATACCCCACGGGCATCCATGTGTGTTTGCTCGAGGAGAGCATCTGTTAACGTTGTTTTGCCATGGTCCACATGGGCAATGATGGCTATGTTTCGTATTTCCATATATAAACGATCACTCTACCCTATAAGTTATATGAAAACAAGTGCTTTGGTTGCTTCATTACCAAAGAAAGATGGGGGCTACTTCTCAAATTTATTTGAAATCACTGTGCCCTCAACAGTGCCTGTTTCTAAATAATTTTTAAGATGGTTTATGGGATTGCCCTTCATAAATATCACATCAATATCGAGTTCTTGTGCTTCACGTGAAGAGTTAGGATCAAAGGGGGTATTCATACCTGACTCCCATTCTGTAGGAATAAATGTTCTATATTGCTTCCATGATACTTGTTCATATTTTTTTGCAGAAGGATTTACTTTTGGGTCACTATCATATACGTAATCTATATTAGAGAGATTGAGAATTTGTTGTGCGCCAACTTTATGAGCAAACATAACGGCGTCATGATTTGAACTATGCCCCGGAACATCGGCGCCACATATGACAATTGATTCTTGAACAGTGTTAGGGAGTTGATCGGCAAAGTTTATTACTTCTGAATACGCTTTCGAACCAAAAATAAGTCTTATTAATTCTGCATTAAACCGATTGCAGTAAACACCTATCCAATCTTGAACTTCTTGAGAGCTGTTAAGCACGCGCAAAGCATCACGATAATGACGATACGTCTTTCCTCCACCTGAAATAATCAAAAATCGCTCATTAAATTTTTCTGTGCGCTCTATAATAAGATCGCGCAATTTCCCCAAATATTCAGCATCAGGTAATTCAGGAACAATCAAAGAACCACCCAATCGAATCACCAACCATTTGTTTTCTTTATTATTTGTCATATGCATATATACAAAAACACTCCACTTTTTTAATCAAAGTGAAGTGCTTGCTTAATTTCATTAAAAACCTCCTCTACTGATTGTTCGCCATTAATGTCCAAAAATTCATAACCCTTCTTATCTGCAAAATAATCCATAACATCCAGTACATCGCGATCATACCAATCGAGCCGCTCGTTCACATGCGCCTCGTCGATATCATCACCTCGACCACGACCAAGGAGTCTCTTCTTTGCTTCGTCGCGCGACACATTGACGTGAATAATTTTGCAGTCATGTCGCCCATAGAATTTGAGTGCCGAGTCCAGCACGGGTGCCTCGGTCATACGACGTGCCAAACCATCTAAAACCAGATCCTGTGTGCCATTATAGTACCGGACAAGCTTTTCCGCCCAAATCCACACCGGTAAAAATACAGGGAGTAACCCCCCACCCGACAACATATCACGCGTCAAACGAGCAGTGTGACTATCCTGTTGCATAAACTCACGAAAGGCACGACCTGTTTCTATATAGAGCACTTCGTGTTTACGTTCTTGTAAATAATTAATCAATAATTCAGCCTGAGTTCCCTTGCCCGAACCAGAGCGACCAAAGAATATATATGTTTGGGGTTTATGTTGAATCATAACAACCTAAGATTATCATAGATGCTTTAAAAAAGCATGTGAAAAATTTCTCTATAATTTCTCTATATTATATTAGTAATTTGACTTTATATATTCCATAACCTATTCTATATCCTGTATTTTTCTAATTTTATGGAATCTTTTGACACCCCTACTATTATTACTGAAAAAAACACCGCCGACTCACAGAATACCCCTGAGAGCTCTGTTTCTCTGGGCGTATTATCATCTGCTAGTCCACGACACTCTATTTTTGGCTATACGTGGAAATCTCGTCTTATTGTTTTTACCACAACCCTTGCAGTTATTGGCTCCACCTTACTCATTGCCCTCATTCTTTCACGACTCTTTTCTATTTCTTTAAAAACTCTTATTTTTGTTGCCGTTATTATCTCTTTTCCTGTTACTCAGTATGCACTTTCACGAATACTTATTAGAAAAAATTAGAAAAAACATCATGTTAATCTTTTTAAAATCACAATAATTATATGGAAGGAGCCGTAAGCATTGCGCCACAAATCATTAATCTGTTTGGTCATCCAATTCCCAATACGATTATTACCCTTATATTACTCACTCTCTTTATTTTCATTGGGGCGCTCCTTTTACAATCAAGTTTTGGAATAATTCCAACAAGATTACAGGTTCTTTTTGAAGAAATCTATGTATTTTTTTACAAACAAGTACATCAGGTAATGGGAAGCGTGCGGAGAACGCGTCGATTTTTGCCCCTTATTCTCAGTATTTTTATCGTTCTTTTTATAACGAATCAGTTTTCACTTATTCCCCTCCTTGGTCAAATTACCTATGGGGGAGAACCTCTTTTTCGTACACCCACCTCTGATGCAAGTCTTCCCCTTGCTCTTGCGCTATCAGTAATTATTCTGAGCCACATACTCTCTTTTGCGATTAGCCCCCTTGGACATATCGGTAAATTTTTCAACATACAACCCCTTCTCAAGGCTCGTAGTGGAAAAGCTATCTTTGATGGTATTATTGAATTATTTCTAGGAATTCTTGATATTATTGGAGAATTTTCAAAGATTTTTTCTCTTACTTTTAGATTATTTGGTAATATTATTGCTGGAGAAATTATTATTTTGGTTATCAGTGGCCTAGCCCTTGCTACTTCATTTATCGTGCCACTACCCTTTATGGTGCTGAGTATTTTTTCTGGTCTCGTGCAAGCTTTCGTATTCTCAGTACTTTCTTTGCAATTTATTGCAGGGATGCTCCCCCCCGAAGAAGAGGTTTCTGAAACAAGGGATGCAGCACAAGAGTTCTCCCCTATTTTAGAGCAGTAACATACTTGAAAAGATATTAAATTTGTATATTCTAATGGAGATTGGGTAGATTTTTTATTATTAATAATTTATATAAATTTATGACAGAATTAGGAATGAAAGTATTAGCAGCAGGAATTTGTATGGCAATTGGGTCTATTGCACCCGCTATTGCCGAAGGTATGGTTGCCTCAAAGGCAATGGAGGCTATTGGACGCAATCCAGCAGTTGGCGACTCTATTAGTTCAAAAATGATTATTGCCATGGCTATTTGTGAGTCAACGGGTATTTATGCCTTGGTGATCTCACTTATTATTCTTTTCGTAGCATAAGTACTCATCTCTCATATTTTATGGATGGCATTGCACAACTTGGTATAAATGGAATAGCGGTACTGACGTATATTGTCAACTTTGGTGTCATATATTTTATCATCTATAAATTTGTTATAAAACCACTCATTAAATGGATGGATGCACGGAGAGAGCTTATTACCTCAAATATTAACGAAGTACAAGAACTGAAAAAAAATTTTGAAACAGCATTACAAAAAGAACGAGAAGAGCACACAGAAAAAGTAAACGCAATGATACAGGATATGTCTGATGCGAAAAATAGAGCAGAAGTACAAGCTCAACAAATCATTGCTGATGCACAAATTCGTAAAGACGAAATCATGAATCAAGCAGATCAAGAAGTTGTTTTAGCAAAAAAACAAGCCCTTGATTCTTTGGAAGAACAACTTTTGCAAAAAGTTATTTCTATTACTCTTGTTGCTCTGCGTACAGAATCCTCTCCAGAAAAAGTTGCTACTATCATTAGACAACAATGGAAAGAACGAACTTATTAATAATTTTTATTTTAAATTTTTATGACGACGCCCCCAGTAGGTACTGATATACTCAATACACTCGATACATCTGAAGATGTATTACAAACTTCTCTTCCTCAAGAAGGTGTGGGGAAAATTATTTCTGTACAAGACGGTGTCATGGAAGTTGTTGGGCTCAAGGCTTCTCTTGGGGAACGTGTAACTATTCCTGAGGCGGCTTCTGAGGGTCTGGTGATGCAGTTAAGCGAAAAAATAATTTTCGTTACAACCATCACTGAAACAAACGCTCTCAAAGAAGGCCTTGCCGTAGTACCGACAGGAGAAACGCTTTCTATTCCTGTTTCTGAGCATATTTTGGGACGTGTTATTAATCCCCTTGGTCTCCCCCTTGATGGTCGACCCCGCTATGGAGCTGATACTCTGATGCCCCTTGAATCACCCGCCCCTTCAGTAATGGATCGCAAATCGGTTCACGAACCACTCATGACTGGAATTACCGCAATTGATGGTCTTATTCCCATTGGACGTGGCCAGCGAGAGCGGCTGATTGGTGACCGTGCGACAGGTAAAAGTACTATTGCCCTAGATGCAATTATTAATCAAAAAGGCAAGGATGTTATCTGTATTTATGTGAGCATCGCTCAACGCGATAGTAAAACATCAAATATTATAGAAGAACTTCGTTCACGGGGCGCGCTTGATTACACGGTAATTGTTTCTGCCTCGGCATCTGAAAGTGCAACATTGCAATATTTAGCACCCTACGCGGGGGTAGCCATTGGTGAGTACTTTATGAGGCAAGGAAAACACGTACTTGTTGTGTATGATGATTTATCAAAACATGCAGTTGCTTATCGTGAAATGTCTCTCCTTCTCCAGCGCCCACCAGGACGAGAAGCTTTTCCTGGAGATGTTTTTTACATACACAGTAGACTTCTTGAGCGCGCGGCAAAGCTCTCTGACGAGTTGGGTGGTGGATCGCTAACTGCCCTTCTTATTATTGAAACTCTGTCAAGTGATGT
>CAZYBJ010000031.1:0-7186 GCA_964645325.1 uncultured Candidatus Saccharibacteria bacterium | reverse complement strand
CCAAAGGTTGGACGCGTATTCTTGGGGCATTACAAATTAGATTAAAGTAATCATACCCCTGATCAAGCCAACCAACCCCAATTTGAATATCAGGAGCAAGACCCAATTTTTCAAAAAAAGCACGAACTTTTGCCTTTTCTGTTGGGATGCTTTCACCACAAATGAATACTATTTTTATCATAATACCCTCCCTGTTTTATGATTATCAAAAACCCCGCGGCAAGCCGTCCCTCACTCCGCTCCGCTCCGTATCGCGGGGTATGTCTTCGCTACCATGGCCTAACTGAATAACTGTAGTTGGTGGTTCGTCTCTGTCTTTCCTTGGTTGGTGATATATTCGTGTATTTGTTTAATACCACCACGTTCACCTACTGTGGCAAAGTAATAGCCATCACTCCATAACTCACCGCCCCAGAGTTCTTTACGCAATTGTGGAAATTGTTTAAATAACTCTCGTGCGGTAATAGATTTGAATATACGTACGACATCACTACCACTGTAGCTTGGTTTGAATGAACAGAGTATATGAATATGATCTCCATCAGTACCTATGTTTTCGAAGGTGATGTCGTACCTCTCTTCAATTTGGTGGAAAATCGTAACAATTGCTTTGCTGATGTGTGGTGTTAATAGGGCTTTACGGTATTTAATCGGAAAGACAATATGGTAGTGGGTATTATAGGTAGAGTGGTTCGCTGACTGGTTGGCCATGGTGCTAGTATATATGAAAACCTCAGGTTTTCATTCTTTCCGAGAAGGAACCCCGCGGCAAGCCGACGGGGAATTTGTTGTTTAAAACCACTTTCTTTCTCTTGGCAGTATACACAAAAACTCACCAAATGCTATAATCTCAGCAACGAGAAATAAAAGATGTGCGATTAGCTCATTTGGTAGAGCGCCCGCTTGACTTGCGGGAGGTGACAGGTTCGAGCCCTGTATCGCACACATATTGTATATCTACAAAATAAATTTAGTTATTACATCACCAATATACTTCTATATATACACTCAATAGATCTTCCCGAGCCTATATCAATAACATGTGTATTCCCATCTCCCAAATTTACTTCCTCTTCAGGAAAACCTGGTGTACATAACCATGAACTTGCCCAACCAGCTGGCTCGGTTTTTGATACAGAATACGTACCTGGCACTAGCTGTAACGTTTTTGTATTTGACAGAGTATTTGTTTGATCATCATCAAGAGCAAAAATTTGTGAATAACCTGAAACACCTGATTCTGACGAGATACCCTTTACGGTAAAATTAAAGTCTTGAGAGTGATTTGGCTCAGAATCTAGGGTAAGGCTGAACGTTGCAGGGGCATTAGCGGTGTTTGTTGTATGTGTTGCTGTAGTAGTTGTAGTTGTATTTTGAGAATTATAGACTGGCGTACTTTCCACAACAGCGTTCGTATCAGTAGTTTCTAGTGTTGTTGTAGTGTCTGCAATTGGTAAGGCATTTTGATCAGGTTGTATAGTATTTTTAGACATTGGACTTCTCCCTATAACATATCCAAGTACACCTACAATAACAAATCCCAAAATAATAAGGGCGAGTGTTGTTGAGGTGAATCCTTTGTTGTTATTGTTTTTCATAAGTAAATTAATTTAAAATAATGTGATTATTATACCAGTATACCATAGCCGTTAAATTTGCTAAACTTAAAAAAGTATGAACATCCTCGCCATAGAAACCAGTTGTGACGAAACGGCACTTACTTTGCTCAGTATTAGTGATACTGAAAATGATACTGCAAAAGATCCTCGCTTTACGGTACGCTCGCACATCGTGCTTTCCCAAATTGAACTCCACAAAGAATTCGGTGGCGTCTTTCCCAATCTTGCCAAGCGCGAACATGCAAAAAATTCAGTGCCCATTCTGATTGAAACGCTCAAAAATGCTGGCATGTATGAACATATAACTGACTCTTCCCTGCCATCAAAATTAGAATACATACAAGAAACTGTTGAACAACTTTTGGAGCGTGAGGCAGAGCTCTATCACCAGCTCTGGGCACTGGTTACTACTATTAAAAAACCTGACATCGATTACATCTGCGTAACCAATGGTCCAGGATTAGAGCCAGCCCTGTGGGTGGGCATTAATTTTGCCAAGGCGCTGTCGCTGATCTGGGATATTCCTGTGGTGCCGGTGAATCATATGGAGGGACACATTGTGTCTGTGTTTGCTCATGGGGATTCTTTTACCGTTATACCTCCACAGTTTCCTGCGCTGTCACTCCTGATTTCTGGTGGGCACACAGAGCTCGTATTAGTACGTGATTGGATGGATTACACTAAAATTGGTCAAACACGCGATGACGCCGTTGGTGAGGCATTTGATAAGGTAGGACGACTGCTGGACCTCGAATATCCAGGAGGACCTAAGGTGTCCTTGCTTGCGCAAAGGGCGGAGACCTCCCCCTCGCCTTCGCATAGCTTCAGCGGAGCAAGGCCAACTACCTCCGAAGATACAAAGACCTCCCCCCAACCCCCCTCCCAAGAAGGGGGGCCTCCATATATAGATTCATTGCAAACATCGAATGAGAGTAGTCCCCCTTTCTTCGGAGGGGCAACTGCCTCCGGCAGTCCGGAGACAGTAGGGGGAGGCTTAACCCCTGCTATCACTCTTCCCCGTCCTATGATCCACACCGATGATTATGATTTTTCTTTTTCTGGATTAAAAACAGCAGTGCGTCGTTTGGTTGAGGAATGCAAAAAAAATAATACTTTTACTGATAGTGTGCGCGAACAGATAGCCCTGGAATTCGAACGTAGTGTTACCGAGGTGTTATTAGAAAAAACAAAACGCGCCCTTATCCATTACAACATACAAACGCTGATTATTGCTGGCGGTGTTGCGGCAAATACGCGCATTAGAACTGCTTTCCAAACATTACTTGATCAAGAATTTCCTGACATCACCTACCTGATTCCGGACAAGGGCCTCGCTGGTGATAATTCACTGATGATTGGTATGGCAGGATATTTTCGTATTCGCGCACAAGAAAAAGATCCAACCCTCGCTATTCCTCTCGAACATATTAAAGCAGAGGGGAATATGATGTTATAAGTTTTTAACTTTTTTAAACGTAAAAAATAAGTATAATCAACCTCATATGTCTTATATACTACCCGAAAAATTTACCAAGCCTTATGATTCCACATTAACCGAAAAGCGTATCTATGATCTGTGGGAACAGTCTGGATACTTTAATCCCGATAACCTCCCAAACAGCGCAGAGAGAAAGCCGTGGTGCACGATTATGCCGCCACCCAATGCTAATGGACGCCTCCACGCGGGACACGGACTCGACATGACCCTGAAAGATATCGCAACGCGATTCAAGCGCATGCAGGGCTATAAAGCGCTCTTCTTGCCAGGGGCAGATCACGCGGGTTTTGAAACACAAATTGTATATGAGAAAAAGTTGAGCAAAGAAGGACGTTCACGTTTTCAGATGACTCCCGAAGAATTGTATGCGGAGATTCTAGATTTTACGCTTGAAAATAAACAGTACATGGAGGCAGATATCCGCCGTCTTGGTGCGTCATGTGATTGGTCCCGTGAAAAATTTACCCTGGATCCTGAAATTGTAGATCAGGTACATACTACCTTTATAAAAATGTATCATGATGGTCTGGTATATCGTGGTAAACGCTCGGTAAATTGGTGCTCGAAACATCAAACATCACTGTCTGATGTAGAAACAGAATTTATTGATACCAAGGGAATCTTTTATTACTTTCAGTTTGGTCCCTTTGTCATTGGTACTGCTCGCCCCGAAACAAAATTTGCAGACAAGTATGTGGTGGTGCACCCCGATGATGAACGCTATGCAGCGTACTCGCACATGCAAACACTCGAAGCCGAGTGGATCAATGGACCCATTACCCTGACCGTCATCAAAGATGTCGTAGCAAACAAAGATATGGGAACAGGCGCCATGACCATAACCCCGTGGCATAGTGTTATAGATTTTGAATTAGCGCAGAAGTATAACCTCGACATGGAGCAAATTATTGGCGAGAATGGCAAGCTCTTGCCCGTTGCTGGTGAATTTGCAGGAATGAAGATAGAAGAGGCGCGACCAAAAATTGTTGAGAAATTGCAAGAAAAAAATCTACTCGTAAAAATAGACGAGAACTACACTCATGCATTAAAAACATGTTACAAATGCGCAACCGCTATAGAACCCCAAATTAAAGATCAGTGGTTTGTAAAAATGGAACCCTTGGCCAAACTCGCCCTTGAGGCAGTAGACTCGGGAAAAGTAACCTTCCTCACAGAACAGTTCGAAAAGACTTTTCGCCATTGGATGACACATACTATTGATTGGAATATTTCTCGCCAAATTGTATGGGGCATTACTATTCCCGCATGGTTTAAAAATAAGGGTCAAGAACATGAAGAGGTTCATGTAGGCGTGAATCCCCCTGCCGATGCTACAGGTTGGGAAAAAGAACAGGATACTTTTGATACATGGTTTTCATCAGGGCAGTGGCCAGTGGTGACTCTTGGCTTTCCCGATAATCCTGACTTTGCAGAATACTATCCAACCAATCTGATGCAAACAGGGCGCGATCTGATTTTCAAATGGATTCCTCGGATGATTATGTTTGGTATGTATGTAACAGGTAAACATCCTTTTGATATGGTGTATTTACACGGGATGATCAATGACGAACATAACCAGAAAATGAGTAAGTCAAAGGGAAATGTTATGTCCCCTATTGATTTGGCTGATGAGTTTGGTACTGATGCCTTGCGTATGGCCCTCGTGGTGGGTAACACTCCAGGAAATGACATGGCTCTGTCGAAAGATAAAATTAAAGCCTACAAAAAATTTGCTAATAAACTTTGGAATATTAGTCGCTTTGTACTTTCTCGCGCAGATGAGGACTATCCCCTCACCACCGCCACCATTCTTCCAGAACACCAAAAACATCTTGATCTTTTTACAGAAACCCGTAGTGAACTTACTCATCTTATGGAAGAGTATAAATTTTATTTAGCTGCTGAAAAAATTTATCATTATGTGTGGCACGAACTTGCTGACAGTGTTATAGAAAAACTAAAATCAGATTTAGAAAGTGAGGATCATGCAGTACAAGACAGTGCACAAAGGACACTTATGCATTTATTATATGGCTCATTGGTGCATCTACATCCTTTTATGCCCTTTATCACAGAAGAGATCTGGCAAGAATTTCCCACCTCGTGGCATAAGCATCATGGTGATATACTTATGATTGCATCATGGTCAACACACCTCTAACAACTATCATTACTGGAATACTTCTTGGTTTTTTGCCTATCTGTTTTTGGTTATGGTTTTGGTTACGCAATGACAAACACCCAGAGCCGCGCTTTCTCCTGTGGGCCAGTTTCCTTGTGGGTGCCGCCCTGGTGTTTCCTGTTATATCTATACAAGAAACATTGCACGCCTTCCTCCTCAACTCCCCCTATGACATCATCATTATTTCTGCTATAGAAGAGCTTGCGAAATTCATGGTGATTCTGATTTTGGTATTTGGCAGTCGCTATGTTGACGAGCCCATTGATTATGGGGTTTACCTCATTACTGGCGCACTGGGGTTTTCCGCACTTGAAAACACCCTGTATTTAATTAATCCCGGCTTGGTTAACTCGGGCCTTATTACTACTCTTACGATTGGTAATTCTCGTTTCATTGGAGCGAGTGTGGTACATGCGGTTTCTGCCGCTATCGTGGGCATTTCTATGGGCGTTGCCTTTTACAAGTCAAAAGTAACACGTATTTTCTTTACCCTCTTTGGTATTGGAGGTGCGATTACCTTGCATGCATTGTTTAACTTTTTTATAATGCAATCAGGGAAAGTGTCGCTGCTGACGATACTTGCTCTCTTGTGGGTTATTGGTATTATTATAGTTATCAGTTTCCGTCGCCTTTCAGAACTCTCCCCTATCTATTATTATCAGCAGCAGTAACCTACTACTTTTTTATTTTTATGCCACAACGTGAATCACTCCTCAAAAGACTTTCTAATACTTTACGCATGAATACTGGATCAGCGCATAATCACGATGATGATTTTTTTGATGATGCAGAAGATACCGATGTCACAACATCTCATACTACAGATTCTGACGATAATGATTTTGGTCCACGCGACGCCCAATTGGCCGTTGACGTCTATGACGCAGGAGATGCCATTATCTTGAAAACTATGATAGCCGGTGTTCATCGCAATGACTTGGATATTAACCTCACACGAGAAACCATTACTATCAGAGGCACACGTGACGATCGTGATGCACCCAGTGATGAATATTATTTATACCAAGAACTCTTTTGGGGTTCATTTTCACGTCGCATTGATTTACCCGCAGAAATAGACATTGATCGCGCCGAAGCCCTCGAAGAGTCGGGACTCCTTACCCTTAAACTCCCCAAAATAGATAAAAGCCGTTCTACAAGAATAGAATTAAGGAGTAAGTAATAGCCTCACCCCTCGCCTTCGGTTAGCTTCTCTAAAACCCCTCAGTCCTCTCGCCTTCGCGTAGCTAGAGCGGAGCAAGGTCGGACAGCTCCCCTTTAAAAAAGGTGAGCATCCACATACAGAGTTAATCATAAGAAATTTGTTTATGGGTTTCCCCCGCCTTTTTTAAAGGAGGGGGTTAGGGGGTGGTTTGTTTTGTAATGAAGATTAAGGAGGCTTTAAAAAATTTCTTTCTGTGCTTGGAGGCAGACTCGAACCGCCGACCCTTCGCTCTTCAGGCGAATGCTCTAACCAACTGAGCTACCCAAGCAAAATAATCTAACTTTATTTTTTAATATTAATTAACACCTGTGTTAAACCCCTTGAAGAAATCATTTACTTTTTCTTGAGTGTTTTCTAATTTGCCTTTTGCCTCATTCAAATCTTTTGCTGTATTGCTAATCGTTTCAATTTGATCGCCCACTTGGGTATATATTTTCTTAGCGCCTAGGATATAGGGCTTGAGGAACATATATGCAACAATGGCGACGGCTACCATCGCACCAATACGGAGTACTCCACGGAGTGATTCCATCGTCTTCGCTCGTTGCATTTTACGCAAGAGGTGATTGTTTTCTTTGACAAGCGCTAAATTCTCTTCCAAGAGCTCTTGAATATGCGTCATGCTATTTTCATGTAACTCTTGTTGCTCGTCCATACAC
>CAZYBJ010000030.1:0-7330 GCA_964645325.1 uncultured Candidatus Saccharibacteria bacterium | reverse complement strand
GCACAGATGGATGGTGCTATCCTCGTAGTTGCTGCAACTGACGGTATGATGCCACAGACACGCGAACACGTTTTGCTCGCACGTCAGGTTGGTGTGCCTCGTTTGGTAGTATTTTTGAACAAGGTAGACATGGTAGACGACGAAGAAATGGTTGATTTGGTTGAAGAAGAAATTCGCGAATTGTTGAGTAAGTACGAATACGATGGTGCGAACACTCCTATCATCCGTGGTTCAGGATTGAAAGCCTCAGAAGCAACAGACATTAACGACCCATGGGCACAAAAAATCATGGATTTGATGAAAGCTGTTGATGAATGGATTCCTACTCCAGTGCGTGATCTTGAAAAACCTTTCTTGATGCCTGTAGAAGATATCTTTTCTATTGAAGGACGTGGAACCGTGGTAACGGGTAAAATCGAACGTGGTATCATCAAGGTAGGACAAGATGTTGAAATTGTTGGTCTTCAGCCTACAGCGAAAACAACCGTAACGGGTGTTGAAATGTTCAACAAGCAATTGGATCAAGGTATGGCAGGTGATAACGCAGGTATCCTCCTTCGTGGAACTAAGAAAGAAGAAATTCATCGTGGACAGGTGCTTGCTGCTCCTGGATCAGTAACTCCTCATACAGAATTTACCTGTGAAGTGTATATTCTGAAAAAAGAAGAAGGAGGTCGTCACACCCCATTCTTTAACGGTTATAAGCCTCAGTTCTACATCCGTACTACTGACGTAACAGGTGAAACAACTTTGCCAGAAGGAACAGAAATGGTTATGCCAGGTGATACAGTAAATCTTACTGTGAAGTTGGTTGCCCCAGTTGCTCTTGAAGATCAAACACGTTTCGCTATTCGTGAAGGTGGTCGTACGGTAGGTGCCGGTGTGGTAACTAAAATTATTGCATAACGTTTGGCAAGCTTGGAAACTGCCATAGGTAGTTATCAAATACTCCAGCCCCCAAATAGTATGGCTACAAAAAAAACAACAACCCCGACCGATGTAAAGTTACGCATTCGTTTGCGGGCGTACGAGAATAAAATCTTGGACGCATCGGTAAAGCAAATTATGGACATTGTGTTTCGGCATGACGCCCAGGTAAAGGGTCCTGTACCCTTACCAAATGAGATTAAGAAGTACACGGTGAATCGCTCAACCTTCGTCCACAAAGACGCACGCGAGCAATTCGAAGTTCGTGTACACAAGCGTTTGATTGATATCATCAATCCAGCGCCAAAACTTATCGAAGCCCTGACGAATATGAGTCTTCCCTCAGGTGTTGAGGCAGACATTCGCATGGCGTAAGTGAGGTTCAAAAATTCTCATTTAAAAACCAAAGTAAAATACAAAAAGCACCCGCAGAAATGTGGGTGTTTTTTGTATTTGCTTTATTACCAAGTTTTTATACAATCACGTATATATGTCTTCATCAGAATCATCATCAGAAGAATACGAAATATTTGAAAAGTCAGAGCGATCACTCCGTGAAGAGAAGATCTTGGCATTTTGGGACGACCAAGCAATTTTTAAAAAAACCCTTGAAAAAGATGCACCCAAAGGTGAATTCGTGTTCTATGAAGGCCCCCCAACTGCAAACGGTCGTCCGGGTATTCACCACGTGGAATCACGCGCCTTCAAAGACATTATTCCGCGTTACAAAACTATGCAGGGGTTTCATGTGCGTCGTAAGGGTGGCTGGGACACCCATGGCTTGCCCGTGGAATTGCAAGTAGAAAAGGAACTGGGACTGAATTCAAAAAGGCAGGTAGAAGAGTACGGCGTTGCTGCCTTTAATCAAAAGTGTAAAGAGAGTGTCTGGCGTTATATGGGCGAGTGGGAGGCTTTTTCGAAGCGCGTGGGGTATTGGGTTGATTTTAAAAATCCATACATTACCTATGAAAATGATTACATAGAATCACTCTGGAATGTTTTGAAAACAGTAGAAGAGAAAAAGTTGCTCTATAAAGATTATAAAGTTCTGCCTTGGTGTCCACGATGTGGTACGGCTCTCTCATCTCATGAACTTGCACAGGGTTATAAAGATGTAAAAGATTGGTCACTTTATGTAAAATTTCTAGTAAATAAAGAATATAAAATCAATGGGCAAGTTAAGCCGCTTTTTATATTGGCTTGGACAACAACACCATGGACCTTGCCGGGTAATATTGCTCTAGCAATTAACCCAACTATTGAATATGTGGTGGTTGATTGGGAAGATGGTTTTTATTTTGTTGCTAAAAATAGAATAAAGGAAGTTTTTGGTGGAGATCCCTTATTTACTGAGGCAAGTATTGAACAATTAACGTACGAGCCTGTATATCCATTCTTATCTGAGTTGGCATCTCAAGATGAAAATATTAAAAATGCTTTTTCTATCTACCCAGCCTCTTTTGTTACAGATCAAGATGGAACGGGAATTGTTCATACGGCAGTTATGTATGGACAAGATGATTTTGAACTAGGCACACAAGCTAATTTACCTAAAGTTCATACAGTTACTGAAACAGGGCATTTTGTGGCCGGAACAGATTTTTTAGAAGGACGATTTGTTAAAGATGAGGACGTAACAGTTGATATAATAAAAGATCTGGCACGTAGAGGTCTTCTTTTTAAGAAAGAAAAACACGAACACAGTTACCCCCATTGTTGGCGTTGTTCCACGCCCCTGATCTATTTTGCACGCGACTCGTGGTATATACGGATGAGCGAGTTATCTGACCAAATGGTAAAAGAGAATGAAAGTATTAATTGGGAGCCAGCGCATATACGCGACGGTCGTTTTGGTGAGTGGTTGCGTGGCATTAAAGACTGGGCAATTAGTCGTGAGCGTTATTGGGGAACGCCCCTACCAATCTGGGAAAGTACTGATGGCGAGCGCTTGGTGATTGGTTCGTATGATGAATTGAAAAGCTACTCAGGAAAACGTCTTACAAAACTTGTATTAATGCGTCACGGTGAAAGCTTAAAAAATACAGAAAATAGAATGGACAGTTCTGATGATGGCTATGATCTTACCGATAAGGGGCGCCAGCAAGCAGAAGAAGTTGCTGAAACATTGCGTGGTACAGGAATTGAATGTATATATACTTCTCCAGTTATTCGTGCGCGTCATACCGCTGAAATAATTGCAGGTGTGTTAGGTGTTCCTGTTGTGGTGCGTGAAGAGCTCCGTGAAATTATGAGTGGGGAGTGGGAAGGTATGACCTATACAGACATGAACATGCGCCCAGATCGTCAGACGTATCAAGCAATGACTGTTCACGATCGGCATTATACTCAGCGTGGCGTTACTGGCGAAAGTTGGGCTGATTTTTCTACACGCACTGATAAGGTGTTTGGTGAAATACTTACAGAGTGTGCGGGTGCAAATATATTGATTGTGGGACATCACGCAACTCTGGGTCATGGTATTCGTTATATCGAGCAACGACCAGTTGAAGATCTCGACACTATTTATGCGAACGAAAAGTATCGTCACCATGCGCATCCAGCAAGCTTCTATATTGATACACAAACAGGTTATATTTTTGACCCCCATAAACCCTTCATTGACGGCGTTGTGTTAGAAAAAGAGGGCAAGCAATTTACGCGTGTGCGTGAAGTAATGGACGTGTGGTTTGATTCGGGTGCGATGCCCTATGCTCAAGATCACTATCCATTTGAAAATCGCGATTGGGTAGACACGGTGGGAACGTCTGCTGATTATATTGCCGAGGCAGTAGATCAAACCCGTGGATGGTTCTATACACTACATGCCATTGCAACCCTATTAGGACGAGGTAAGGCATTTAAAAATGTGGTGTGTTTGGGACACATTATGTCAGCTGATGGTACGAAGATGAGTAAATCAAAGGGCAATGTCGTCAGTCCATGGGAAATGATTGCAAAGTACGGCATTGATCCGGTGCGTTTATGGATGTACTCGGTGAATCAGCCAGGGGACGCAAAAAACTTTGATGAAAAAACTGTAGAGGAACTTGTCCGCAAAGTATTTACGATGCTGGATAACATTGTGCATTTTTATGAAATGTTTAAAGACGACAGCGCAGATACAAGTGCGCTTAATCCCGCAGAATCAACCCATGTTTTAGATCGATGGATTCTTGCAAAAACAGATGAGCTAGTCAGTCAGACAACAAACTATTTGGAAAAGTATAAAATGCTTGAACCAGGACGTTTAATACGCGATTTTGTTTTAGATTTATCTCAGTGGTACATTCGCCGTTCACGCGATCGGTTCAAGGGAGATGATGAACAAGATAAGGCGTATGCACTGGCAACGACTCGCTATGTGGTGCGACAGTTGGCGCTTTTGATGGCTCCGTTTACACCGTTTCTTGCAGAAGAGTTATGGCAGAAAATAAAAAATGTGTCTGATGTGGAATCAGTACATCTCGCATCATGGCCTGTAGTTCAGACAAAAGAAAGTGAAATACAAAAAGAAATCTTAGAAAAAATGCAACGTGTGCGCGACATTGTTTCGCAGGCACTGGAACTGCGTAGCGCGGCAAAGATAAAGGTGCGCCAGCCGCTCGCACGTTTAACGATTACAGAATCTTTGGACGAGCAGTATCTCGCCCTGATTCGTGATGAGGTAAATGTAAAAGAAGTGGGCGTAGGAAATACGTTGGAGCTCGACACCGTCCTTACCCCAGAATTAGAAGCCGAGGGCGACATGCGCGATGTGGTCCGTCATATTCAGGAAATGCGTAAAACCGCAGAACTTACACCGAATGATCAGATAACGTTATGCATAAAAACTGACGAGGCAGGTCAGGCCTTTATACAGCAGTGGCAAGAACTCATACAATCGGCAACTAATACAACGCGTATTATTTTTGGAGAAGATGACAAGAATGGGGGAGAAGAATTGGTGTTAGAAAAATATAGATTTGTGATTAGTTTGGAGAAATAGACTTGTTATTTCTATGAAATTGAAAATTACTACCGACAAAGCAAAATGCTCAATTTTAATTAAAAACAAGAATATAGAGATTAGCTTCTTCAACGAGCACTATCATAAGTTCTCAAAAGAAAAAGCCCACGATGCAGACGTATCTGCATAAGGGTCCTTTTCATAGTGATATAAATACTGTAGCATGACTCAAGAAACTTGCAAAAGGAAAACCACTAATTCAGTTTAGGTCAAATTTTATCTTTTATGTCCCACACGATTCACACAACTCCAGGTATTATTATTGGCGCGCAATATCACGGCAAGGCAAATCGGCGCTTTACCGTGCTTACCCGTGACTTGGGAATGATTTCGGTACAGGCACAGGGAATACGTGAACTCGCCTCAAAGTCTCGTTTTCACATGCAAATTTTTCATCATGTGTTACTCGACTGCCTGCATGGCACAGAGGGCTGGCGCTTGATTGGCATTGATGCAATCTCTGATGCGCATATTCCAGGTCTTTTTTTTCAAAGTATGTACGCGCGTATTTTTCGGTTACTGCGTCGTTTGGTGGTGGGCGAGGAACTTGCTCAACCGGCACTCTATGACTGGATCGTTTGTGCGTATGATTTTACTAAAAATGTCCAAGATAAAGAAATAAAAAAATATATAAATATACTTGAAATAATTATCGTTGCGAAAGTATTACATATACTGGGGTATCTAGATGATGAGCGTATTAAAAATATTGCTCTTGATATGGCTACGTTGGAGTTATTTTCTCCTCAAAAAAAGGAATTGCTGAGCATGATTAATCACGCATTAGAGGTTTCACAATTGTAAAAATACCAGCAGATAGAAAGAATTTTCATAACTTGCTATACTTATCTGCATATGGATAGTAATACAGAAAATAAAAAAGTAACTGCACTAGATGACAGTCACTTGGAAGAGCTCAATAGACAGCTCTACGAACGCAAACGTCCTGATGTTGAGGATATGCGTCACCGTTTTCGCGTAGAGGAGTCTCGTGTACCGCATGCATGGCAATCACCTACTATGGATGATAATCACACCCAGCATATACCTCGTCGACCAAAGACCATTCGAAATATTTTCTTGGTGGCTGGAGGTATTTTCTTGGCATCGGTAGCCTTTATGTTTATTTCATTGTCGTTGGGACGTAACGCTGTTTCTAACGATAACATTGCGCTGGATGTTTCTGCAAAAACCTTTGTTGATGGGGGTGAGGATATTGATTATACGATCGCGCTTACGAACGGAAATTCTGTACCACTAGAATTGGTAGATTTAGTTATAGAATATACAACGAGTACTCCTGTAGCAGGTGTTGTACCACAAAAAGAATCTATACGAAAATCAATTGGAACAGTGTTGCCTCGCCAACGTCTTATAGAGTCATTTGATATTTCACTCTTTGGTGAAGAGGGGGAAGAGCGTGATATACTTGCCCGTTTAGAATATCGCGTTCCTGAATCTACTTCTATTTTTACGAAAGAAACCTCCTTTCGTGTAGGTATTCGCTCGGCGCCTCTTATTATAGACATTACGGCACCTGACAGAATTGTGCATAATCAAACCATAACGTATACCCTCAATGTGCGCTCTAATGCATTAACTCGTATTGCAAACGCTGCAATACAGGTGGAGATGCCTTCGGGTTTTCAGTTTATAGAATCAGAACCCGCTAGTTCAGTAGGGAAAAATATATGGATTTTGGGTGATATAGAGCCGGCAGATACGCGCACGGTGGCGATTACGGGTAGGTTAACTGGCGAAGCAAGTAATCAAAAAACAATAATAGCGCGTGTGGGAACACTTGATAGTGCAACAGGAAATTCACTCGTAACTACCTATTCGTCACACACACATGGCGTGGTATTAGAGGCGCCCTTCATTAATGCTTACTTTACCATTAATCGTAGTAACGAGCCTGTGGTTGCCCTGAATACAGGATCAAGTGTTGAGGGTATAATTGCGTGGCAAAATACCTTGCCCGTTCGTTTGAACGATGTGCGCATTATAGTGGAGCTCGAAGGAAGTATTTTTGATGCTTCGAAAGTGAATGCGCGCGATGGTCGTTATGATTCAAACACAAAATCTATGACATGGAATCAAGATACTGAAGCAGAATTAGTTCGTGTCGAGCCAAATGCTTCGAATACGGTTGGTTTTTCATTCCCTACACAAATAGCTAGTTCTGCAGGTACGGGAGTACAATCTCCAGAAATGTCTTTGCGTCTTAGTATTCGCGCAACGGGGGACGATGGGGTTATTTATACAGCAGAAGATATTGATAGTGTACGCATTCTCCTGAATAGTTCAGCAACGTTGGATCAGAAGACATTACATTCATCGGGTCCCCTTGCAAACTCAGGACCTATTCCTCCGGCTGTGGGCAAGACTACAACGTAT
>CAZYBJ010000029.1:3775-7393 GCA_964645325.1 uncultured Candidatus Saccharibacteria bacterium | reverse complement strand
TTGATTCTATACTTAATGCTTGTCAGGATAAAGAGTATAAGGATTCGGTGATAAAAAATTGTACAACTTTGATGAATTTTTTAATTGCAAATGATCTATTAACTATCAATCCATTAGATACTGCTGGGCAAATTAAGAAAGATTTGATCTTAAGAACAAATGATTTTAAAAATAATGGTGAATTGCTATTTGGTAAGCCGGTAATGAAATGGTTTCGATATTTAGATAAAGGACGAAATGAGAGCAATGTTTCGATTTTAGAAAAAGCATTAGAAGACATCAAGAGAACAATCTTATAGATTGATAATAAAAAGGGCTGGAAATAACAGTAGTTGCTGCCGATAATGGGTCCCTAAATGTATTTGACTATTTGCTCATAAAAACGATAATGCATTTCAGTTATTTATCAGGAATTAATCATGAATTATTACTATGTCAGCCGAACTTTTTATAAAATTTCCATCAGTCGATTGGTATCGCGACAATAAATCTACCATCAAGAGTAAGATTGAAACCTTAAATGTTTTTTCGCGCTCAATGGGCGATGAATTTTGGCTGAAAGATCCCAAAAATGCACAGGCTGAAGGTGCGTGGGAATTTGATATTCGAATTTTCACATCTAATCCCGAGCATGCTTTATTAGAGATTAGCGCAATGTCAGATCCTATCGAAAAATCATTACACGATTTTCTCTCATGGTTAAGAAGCCAAACTGATATTTCAATTGTGGATGAGGATGGTGAGATATTAAAAAGATTCGAGATAGATTTATGTCGTATAACGATGTATACTAGAAAAATGAAAGTAAAATGTATACCTGTCTCTGGAAATGATTTACCAATTCATTTTGAAGGACTTTAATGAACTCATACCTAAACATTTGGAGATTTTTGAGAGAGAGTTATCAAAAACCGATTAATTAAGATAATATTATTGTTTATATATGCCAAACAAGACCGAAATAGTAAATACAATCATCGAAAATCTTAACCTCACGGGATATGGTTTTATTAGTATAGATAATTCTGTGCGTGGAATTTCTCTTGTTAATAATTTCATGAAAGAAGTTGCTTCTGATGCTGAGTTTATGGTATCCGTTAAAGGAGAAGCAAAGTATGTCTGAACTAAAAATAACATTAGAAATAGATAGTGTAGAAAGAGACGTTTCATTTTTTGAGTTGGGAAATATTGAAATACGTGTCGATGATAAGATTATTTCATCTCGGAATAGGACTCCAGATCAGTCTTTCATGCTCTTTGCCTCGTTAGACGAGCTGTTGGATGGTTTATATCTTTTACAGAAAGATAAAGAGTATCTTTTTAATGGCATCGATTCATCTTTTAAAATACACTTTATAATGCTCTCAAATTCAACTCTAGAACTGAGTTCCTATGGAGTTACTATAACTATTGATTTTGAGACATTTATCAAGACTTTGATTGTTGAGTGCCAGAATTTATTACGTAAGTACTCTGGTCACATAACTGATGATCAAGGTATTATGCAGGGTTTGGAAAACAGTATTGAGGCATGGGTTAAGTTAACAGACTCAATATGAAATTTTCTCTGCACTTACAACCAACAAAAGGAGATGAGCAATTCTCAAGGCATGAATACGAAGACGCTTTAGAATTATTCTTGATCTTGGAAGAATTTAAACCTTCCTTACCCTGCATAACACTCCTTAAAGTTAAAAGAATTATTTGATTTATCTGCTTCTTCTGCTTTTTTCTGATCAGGTTCACTCGCATTAGATTCTACTGTAATGCCTAAATCAAGTATTCCATTTTTACATAACTCTCCCAGAGATACGCGGACGATGTTATGTGTGAATCCATTTTCTTCCGGCCTCACTATACCCAGTAGTATCGTATTTGAACCAAATTTTATTATTGAGTTGTATAGCGCTTCTTCAGAATATATGCGTGCCAAGTGCGCATAAGATCTTTTTCCTAGTATAAAATCTATCAGACGAGTTTTCTGCTGATCGAGAGTTATTCCCGTAATACTATCACCGACAATTAGCGGGCCATTATCGGTAGGCATGCCAAAATCATTTAAAAACTGAACATTAGTTAATACTGATTGATTGGTTAGGTGTGTAATTACTAATCCTGATTTTGCGCTATTTATCCAGTTTTGATATGCCATGTGGTTAAGTTCTTTGTAATACCGCCTTTCTATTTTTTGTAGAGAGAAATAGGGCACTAATACTGCTATGCCAATAGCTAGGAGAATTAATGTAATGAAAAGTTTTTTCATAAAAGATTGCAGCATTCTTATTAAGAGACTGATTTTTTAATACGCATATCTTATCATCTTTTAAAGAAAAACAAATGTCCCCAATTCCACCACAACATCTCTCTCAAGGTTTATACCCAACCCAGTCACTGACGTATCAGGAAAAAAGAAATTCTTTAAACCAAGCATATAGGTATGCTCATGTCTCATAATAAAGTGTGATTTTGATTCACCGAGAAGTAATTCTATTTTTTGATGGGGGCGCAATCACCATTCCATGTACAAAAAATATAATTGATGCAAATTTTTTATTTTTGTTTTTGTGTAGGATGAGTAGAAAATCCATTATATTCATAATAGAAATTTGGTTGTTACTTCTAATATTCTTTCTTTATCTGCAATAGGGTGAAACCAAACAATACGTGGGTCGCGCTGAAACCAGGTTTTTTGGCGTTTGGCATATTGCCATGTTTCTGTGTTCATATCACGTACGAGCTCTGTATAAGAAATTTCTTTTTGTAGATATTTTGCAACGCGTTCTGGCCATAACCCCAATCGCTCTAAACGAGACCAAGGGATGTTCTGAGTTTCATGCAGGTTCTGTACTTCTGCTATCATGAGATCTAAAGAGGCGTCTATGCGCACGCGTATGCGCTCTACCAGCTCCTCCTTCGGCATGGCGAGACCTATAAAGAGTATGTCGTCCTTATTCGTCGAAGCTTGAAGCGGGGCATAGAGCGAAGGAGGGGGAACATGTCCTAGAGCTTCTATAATTTCCAGTGCTCGAATGAGTCGCACTTTGTTGTGCTGATCAATAGTTTGTGCGCGGGCTGGGTCTTTTTCTGTCAGTAATGCAAAAAGTTCTGTAATACTTTTTTCTTCCAACAACTCTCGCAATTTTTGATTTGCAGGAACAGGGGGGAGGGTCTGGGGAGTAGTCAGTGCCTGAATATATTGCCCTGTGCCACCACAGATAATGGGTAGCTTTCCTCGAGCGTGTATATCAGTAATAACTTCTTGAGCTTGTTCTTTATATTCTGCAACACTAAAATCATGAGAGAGATCAGTCACGTCTATCAGATGGTGGGGAATGCCATGCATCTCTTCTCTATTTAATTTTCCAGAACTGATGTTGAGTCCCGTATAAACTTGTCGTGAATCAGCAGAAATAATCTCGCCGTTAAATTTCTGCGCGAGTTCTATAGCAAGACCAGATTTGCCTGTACCTGTTTGTCCACAGATAACGAGGAGTTTGTTGTTAGATGTGATACGAGTCAATGTATTCGAGTTTTTGTATGTGTGTGCCGGGAACTGCGGGCTGACAGCCCGCATGCCATGTGCTCCACCATCTTGGCCATGTCTGCCCAAGTGATGGT
>CAZYBJ010000029.1:0-3763 GCA_964645325.1 uncultured Candidatus Saccharibacteria bacterium | reverse complement strand
CACCCCGGCATTTTTAGTTCCTATAAAGATTATAATAGGATAATAGTGTGCTAAAATCAATGTGTGAGTATACACGCCCACTTGGGATATAATTTTTTTAATTATATGTATATAATAGGGTAGTATTATTACTAGGAGAGCCTATGTCCGAAGCACAGATAAAAAACAATAAAATATTTTGGATTGATGTAGACACTATTTTTCCGAATCCCTATCAGCCTCGTCATGAATTTGATGAGGATGCTTTGCGTGACCTGTCGGATTCTATTCGTCAGTATGGCGTGATGCAACCTATTACGGTTACCGAGGCGGGTAAGTCACCCGACGGGCGCAATAAATATGAATTGATTGCGGGAGAGCGACGATTGCGTGCGTCTAAAATGGCAGACCTGAAACAAATCCCGGCAGTGGTGCGTATTGGCGATGATGATAAGGCGCGTTTCGAGTTGGCGATTATAGAAAACTTGCAACGTGAAGATTTGAATCCTATTGAACGAGCGCGGGCCTTCCAGCGATTGATTGACGAATTTGCGTTAACGCATGCACACATCGGAAAGAAAATGGGAAAGAGTCGTGAGTATGTTTCTAACACCCTACGCCTTCTTTCACTGCCTCTTGAGATTATGGAGGGTCTTGCCAAGCGTAAAATCAGCGAGGGGCATACACGACCGCTCATGATGTTGGCAGATAGGCCGGACGAGCAATTAACACTCTTCAAAGAAATTGTGTACAAAAAAATGAGTGTGCGCGAATCAGAACGTATTGCACGAAAGATTGCTCAAGACAGGGTGCGTAAAGATAAGCATCGACAGGATCCACAACTTGCCTCAATCGAACAAGAATTTTCAGAAACACTTGGCACACGCGTATCAATAGAAAAGGGTGAGCGTGGTGGAAAGATTGTTATCGATTACTTCTCACCAGAGGATTTAGAAGAAATTTTAAATGTTATTCGTTCAGGTGAGTCAGCAGGGGACGCCCATGCGTTGCTTGCTCGCTTTGATACCCAACATAAAGATCAAGAACAAAAGCAAGAAGATACTGTTGTAATACAACCACAACAGCTTGCTCAGCCAATTGCTCAACCACTTCAAAGACCACAGAGCATTCCAGAAAAGCAAACCCCAGCTCCAGTTTTTAGAACTACTGTGGTGCAGCCACTTGAAATTACTGCGGGACATACACATACAGATGTGCCTGTGCGCACTACTTTTGAGTCAACCATTCCAACGCAAGAAACTCCAAAGCCAAAGCCAAAACCTTATACACCCTATACGCCGTATATTCCTCCAGTAAAGACACCAACGCCTGTTTCTGTTGCAACGGCGGTAGTACAACCACTAGAGCTTGAGCCTCCTGATCAGCAACAAATACAAATACAACCACAACCGCCAGTACAAGTACAAACGCCTGATTACAGTAAATATGCCGTACCCCTTGTCCAGAAAGCAAAACCGGTTATGCGTTTTGATAGTGGTGATGACGAAAAGCCAGATTTCCCAAATCCAGCAGCGCCAATTTCTTTTAGTATATAAAAGCCTCCCCCCAACCCCCCTCCCATAGAGGGGGACTCCCACATACAGAGTAATGAGAAAAAATTTGTATGTGGACTTCCCCTCCTTTTATAAGGAGGGAGTTAGAGGGTGGTTTAATAAATTCTTAATCTCTTTTGTCGAAGCAACAGAAGAGAAACGACAGTGAATTTCTTACCCAAAAAATTTACTTATGATACTTTCATGTTTAGTTGCATTTTTAATGTGTCTGCGAGCGAGACTTGTTTTTACATAACCAAGCCACTTGCTCGAAGGCTTCGTAGTTTTACTGGTGATGATTTCAACGATGTCTTTATTATGAAGTTCTGTTTTAATGCCCTTATGTTTGCCGTTTACTTTTGCGCCAATGACATGATTACCCAGATCAGAATGTACCGCATAGGCAAAATCGATAATGCTGGAACCCTTGGGCAAATCAATAATGTCGCCCTTTGGAGTAAAAATAAAAATTCTATCTTCAAAAAAGTCTGTTTTTAATTCGTGTATAAATTCATCACCAGCTAGCCCTTCTTTTTGTAAATCTTGTAATTGTTGAAGCCAATTAAAATTTACTTGAGCGCCTATTTTCTTGCCTGTATGAGTTGTATGTTTATAGGCATAATGAGACGCAGCACCATATTGCGCGATACCGTTCATTTCTGGTGTGCGTATTTGTATTTCAGCAATGCCACCGTCACCCGTAAAAATAGTCGTGTGGAGCGACTGATAACCATTGGGTTTAGGAATGGCAATATAATCCTTGATGCGTCCTGGTACGGGTCGCCACATAGCGTGAATAATACCGAGCACGCGATAACAATCCTCAACAGAGGGGACCACAATACGCAGCGCAATAATATCGTAAACTTTTTCAAGATCCATTTCTTTTTCGATAAGTTTTTTGTACAGGCTATACATACCCTTGATGCGATAAGAGAGCTCAACATGATTAATATGTTGGTCGGCAAGTTCACGACGTAGTGATCGTTGTACTTTTTGCATATAGCGTTCGTCTGTTTTTTTACGATGTTTGAAGAGTTGCATGGTCTCTGCGTATTCTTTCGGATAGGCATAGGGGAATGCGAGATCTTGCAATTCACGGGCAAAGCTTGCCATACCGAGGCGCTCTGCAACTGATGCATAAATTTCTATACTCTCCAGCGCAATGCGCTTGCGCTTGTCCTCGCGCACGTGTTCAAGGGTTTCTAGATTATGTAATCGGTCCGCTATTTTAATAACCAATACGCGCACATCCTCGGCCATGGCAACCAAAAATTTGCGCAGACTTTCTGCATGGCGCTCTTCGCCCTTGTACTTTACCTTTCCTAATTTAGTAACGCCTTCTACCAGAAATAATATTTCTGCACCAAATTCTTTTTTAATTTCAGCCTCTGTAACATGTCCATCCTCAATCGTATCGTGGAGCAGTGCCGCACTAATCACGACAGCGCCCATGCCGAAACGCGCGCAATTATATCCAGCTGCGCAGACGTGATTAAAGTACGGCTCGCCATTCATACGTTTCTGTTCTTCGTGTGCTTTTTCAGCAAAGTGATAGGCTTTCTCAATCAGGGCGATATCTGCTTTTTTGAGCTTCAGCCCATGACGTTCTATTTCTTTGTAGATGCTGTCGAGTTTGGTCATGTGATTAAGATATAGGTTAAGTATACAAAATTTCGGGGTGGGAATATAGGGAATTATTCTATGAACAACAAACGGCACCGATTGAGGATGCCGTTCAAGTCTGTTAATGAATATTTTAGCATACTTTATTTGAAAAAGTAACGTGCGTGAGACTAAAAATTAGTGAATAAAAAAGCAACCAAACCTTTGTGGGGCTTGGTTGCGACAACTTGTATTGGTGCTGTAGTTCCGCTCCTTATCGGAGAACGAGGATCATCATGGTGGTGTTGAACACGAAGCTGCAACACGGGAGGAATCGATCCTCAATCGTCCATGCTTTCGCTCCATAGCAGGAGAGAACGCAGGAGAGCGAAACGCCACCCCAGAGCCACCAACTGGCAGGATTTGGGTTAGTCCATGCGTCATACATTGCTGGAATGCCTGCAATGGTCATGGCAAGTGTACATGCAATAACCGCAGACTTTGGTCCCAACTTCCACCAACATATGGCAGCAATACCTGCGCCAATAGCTGAGATAGTCTCAACCAATCCCCAATGCCACATACCTTTTAGCGATAGCATGAGCGTGACAAGGAATGCCGGGTTA
>CAZYBJ010000028.1:0-7482 GCA_964645325.1 uncultured Candidatus Saccharibacteria bacterium | reverse complement strand
CGCTCGTTGCTCTTTCCGGCCCTGAGGGCACCCTCGTTGATGTTATAGATACCGAGGAAATTACAACCATAGAAGAACAGACTCTTTATACCGTTCGCGCTGGCGATACCCTTGCCCAAGTTGCACAATTATTTGATATAAAGACAGACACTATTCAATCAGCAAACAAGCTCGTGAAGGGTCGCGAGCTGCGCCCTGGTACGCGCCTCATCATTCCTGCAACCGATGGGATTCCCTATACCGTTCTTGCTGGTGATACCATTCAATCTATTGCGAAGAAATTTAAAATAGAAAATCATCAAGATATTATAGAGTATAACTTGCTTCTCGATGAAACGGATCTACGCAAGGGTCAGGAAATATTTATTCCTGGCGGCAAGGCATTGATTGTTCCAACTCCTGCAAAGGGCAAGTCAACAAAGTCATCTGTACGCAGTGCGTCCTCATCAAAAAACATAAAATTCAATGGCACCTTCATTAAGCCAGCCTCTGGACCATTGACGAGTGGCTATGGCATGCGCTGGGGCAAAATGCACACTGGTATAGATATTGGTGCGCCATCAGGAACTCCTATTTATGCAGCGGCAAGTGGTACCGTTCGTCAGGCCAAGCGCGGTAATGGCTATGGCAATATGGTAGTAATTAGCCACGGTAATGGCATTGAAACCCTCTACGCCCACATGTCACAGATTGCAACCAGTGCCGGTGCTCATGTAAACCAAGGCGACCTGATTGGTTATGTTGGTTCAACGGGTAATTCTACGGGTCCCCATCTCCACCTCGAATTCCGCCAAAACGGCACACCTGTAAACCCTTCTCAATTTCTTAACTAGAACTCACTTGTAAGTCAGCGTATTTTTACTATACTAACTCTACATGAAGGCTTTATTACTGTATTTATTTTTGTTTACTATACTATATGAAACTTACTACAACGCTGAAAAAGGGTGAAAAAAGTCAGGTAACCATCACGGGCGAGCTCGCATGGGATGACTTTACAACCTTTCGTGGAATCGCAATCAAACAACTCGCAGAGCGCGTAGACATCGACGGTTTTCGTAAGGGCACCGCGCCCGAGAATATTATCGTTGCAAAATTGGGCGATATGAAAATCTTAGAAGAGATGTCGCAGTGCGCACTTGCTAAAATATATCCAGAACTCCTTACAGAGCACAGCGTAGATGCTATTGGATATCCTGATATTGCAATTACTAAAATAGCCTCGGGCTCTCCTCTTGGCTTTACTATTACTACAGCGACTATGCCCGTGGTAACGCTTGCAGATTACAAAAAAATTGCGAAGAAAATTATGGACACTGATGAGGATATTGCCGTAACAGACAAGGAGGTGAACGATGCTCTCCTCCAGCTGCGCAAAATGCGGTATCACAGCAAACTCAGCAAAGAATCAGAGACGCCGGAAACCGTTCCTGAAATAAAAGACATAGCAGACAAAGATGTTCCTGAACTGAGTCTAGAAGACATCAAACAGTTTGGTAATTTTACTGATCTCGAAGATTTTACAGCGAAGTTAAAAAGTAATTTAGAACATGAAAAACTTCACCAGAATCTCGACAAAAAGCGCGCAGAAATTATAGAAACTATTATAAAAGAATCAACCATAGAAGCACCCCAGATCCTTGTTGACTACGAAATTGATCGTATGATTGCGCAGATGAAGCACGATCTCAGCATGAGCGGTCTTTCTTTTGATGATTATTTGAAGCATGTAAACAAGACCCTTACTGATATGCGCAATGACTACCAATCAGACGCAGAAAAACGTGCGTATATGCAATTGATTGTAAATAACATAGCAGAGGCAGAAAAATTGAAAGTAAACAAAGAAAAAGCAGATAAAGAATTAGCGCATATAGAAAAAGTTTACAAAGATCATAAAGATTTCGATATGAACCGCGCAGAGGAATATGTGCATTCAGTACTCCTCAATCAGGCAGTGTTTGAATTCCTCGAATCTCAAGGCAAAAATCCGGTGCATGTGCATGAGGAAGAGAAATAAAAATAATATTCTGCTATACTTAGTGCATATTTACTGTAATTTGAGGGTTTTACTTCCCTTTTTATTCATATGCTTATCCCAACCGTTATCGAAACCACCCAACTGGGCGAACGCGCCTACGACATTTACTCACGCCTCTTGAAAGATCGCATCGTTTTTCTGGGCACTGACGTCAACGATCACACAGCCAATATTGTAATTGCTCAGCTCTTGCATCTCGAACAAGAAGACGCAAAAAAGGATATTAGCCTCTATATTAATTCACCAGGGGGAAGCATTACTGCAGGTATGGCAATTTATGACACCATGCAACATATCAAACCTGATGTTGCTACTATTTGTATTGGTGAGGCTGCCTCTATGGGTGCCATACTCCTTTCAGGTGGCGCAAAGGGCAAGCGCTTTATACTTCCCCACTCTGAGGTAATGATTCACCAACCAATGGGTGGTTTTCAAGGGCAAGCGTCTGATTTCGAAATTAATGCCAATAGAATTATCCGCCTCAAGGCAACGCTCCACAAAATACTCGCAGCCAACACAGGCAAATCACAAGAACAGATCGAAAAAGACTCTGATCGCGACTATTGGATGACCGCCGAAGAGGCCAAGAAATATGGCATTGTAGACGAGATTATCAAGCCAAAGAAGAAGTAATTTTATACACAACTAGCACTCGTGAATAGGCTCTGCTATTATGAACCTGTTCATCTGTTTTACTGTATTCCAGAAAAATGAACATGCTTACTTTTATGATTATGAAGAGATTATTATTGGATAAATTAATTATTTCTCTACTATTTTAGATACTTTTGTTTGAAGGAAAGCGCTTTTAAAAAATTAGAAAGATTGCATTAATTATATGAATATTATTGGTGTTCTTATGCTTGTCTTGGGTATGGGTATAGGCTATGCGCTGTATAACCTCTATGCGCAGGCGCGTAAAAAAAGTATTGATGTTGATATTAAAAAAATAGAATTACAAGCTCGCGAAGAGGCACAAAACATTATCGAGCGCGCAGAACAGAAATCAGAAGAAATGCGCCTTGAAATTAAAAAAGACCACGACGAACGTAATACAGAACTCAAAGAAAAAGAACAGCGACTCGTTAAAAAAGAAGAACTGTTAGACAAACGACAGCTCGACACTGACAAAGAGGGTGAAATACTGAAAAAACAAGAAGAAGTGTTGAACGCCCGACAACTCGCTATTACAGAAACAGAGGCGCTCAAGCAACGGGAATTAGAAAAGATAGCAGGGCTCACTCGCGAAGAGGCCCGAGAAGAGGTTTTATCTGCTATCGAAAAAGATTACCAAGAAGATTTGTTAGTGCGTATACGTAAAATGGAGGAGTATAATCGCGAACAACTGGATCATCGCGCACAGGATATTTTGGCAACAGCCATACAACGCCTTGCCTCTTCAACTGCATCTGATTTAACAACAACGAACGTTATCATTCCAAGTGATGAAATAAAGGGTAAAATTATTGGCAAAGAGGGTCGCAATATTAAATCTTTTGAACGTGCGGCGGGTGTTGAAGTCATTATCGATGATACTCCTGGATCAGTAATTATTTCGAGCTTTGATCCCATTCGTAGACAGATTGCACGTGTTGCCTTGGAAAATTTAATTCTCGACGGTCGTATTCAACCCGCAAAAATAGAAGAGTTTGTAGAAGGCGCACGCAACGACATTAACAAAATTATTAAAGAAAAGGGTGAGTGGGCCGTACACGAGCTGGGTATTTATAATCTCGACCCACGCATTGTTTCTATTTTAGGAAGACTCTTTTTTAGAACCAGCTATGGCCAAAACGTATTGACCCATTCGGTGGAAATGGCACATCTTGCAGCTATGATGGCCGAGGAATTGGGCGCTGATGTCATGATTGCAAAGACGGGTGCCCTCGTACACGATATTGGCAAGGCGCTGGATCACGAAGTATCTGGTACTCATATAGAAATCGGTATGCGTATTTTACGTAAATTCGGTGCTGATGAACGCGTCGTTACCGCTATGAAGTCTCACCATGATGACTATCCCCACGAAACCGTTGAGGCAGTTATTGTTACTACAGCAGATACCCTTTCAGGGGCACGCCCAGGAGCACGGCGCGATACCCTAGAGAATTACCTCAAGCGATTGCAAGAACTCGAGACCCTTGCCCGCAGATTCTCTGGAGTTGATAAGGCCTACGCACTTTCAGCAGGGCGAGAAATACGCATATTCGTTGAGCCAACGACCCTCAACGACGTAGAGTCTCACAATCTTGCAAAAGATATTGCGCGTGCTGTTGAAACAGAATTGCGCTATCCAGGTGAAATAAAAGTGACGGTGATACGCGAAAACAGAATTATCGAATACGCACGTTAATATTTATATAAAATAAAATTTTATCTCAGTCAAGACTATATTCATTAAAAACCTTGAATTATAATATCTTTGGCAATTTCATTTTAATATTTTTAAAAAATATCTGTGAAATGCTCTTATTAGACTAGTCTATAATACGTTGTTTTAATTGTACACGCTCCGGAGCCTCTGTGTTTGAAACAATGTGTCATAACATTACTATGAAAAAAGCAGATTTGGTAACGATGGTAGCCGACATGGCAGGCATCACAAAGGTACTTGCAGGTCAAATTGTTGATGGTATTTTCGATGCTATTGCAATGACCATGGCCAAGGGGGAAAGTGCTGATATTGCAGGTTTTGGTAAGTTTGAAGGTGCACAACGTCCAGCACGTACAGCACGTAATCCAAAAACTGGCGAAATGGTAAAGGTTGCTGCAAAGCGCGCGCCAAAATTCAAGGCAGGAAAAGCTTTGAAAGATACCGTTGCAGGAAAATAATATATTCATATATTATTTACATAACAAAAATGCCTCTTTTTACAGAGGCATTTTTGTTATAACTTTTTTATACATTACAAAATTTATTTTGTAATGTAATGTAAAAAGTATATTTAGTTATCTGAAACGTGATGTGCGTTCATTCCTGATGCTCGTCCTGGCATAGGTGCATTGTCAGTAACGCGATTAACGTTTACAGCACTAAGACCTTTTGGAGTTTCAGCAACTTCGAATTCAACCATTTCGCCTTCACGAAGATCGTTAAATGCGATTCCTGCTTGTTCAAGTGAACTTGCGTGAAAGAACAAGTCTTTCTCGTATCCTTCAGCGGCGATGAATCCAAAACCTTTATCAGTTAGACGCTTGATTTTTCCTCTTTGCATATAGTTTTATAGGGTATATTTATTACTACGACCATGTGTTCATAATGTTGCAAAACATGAACCTTGTTTCTGGAGATAGATCGTAGAACCCAACCCCCCTTAACACGTGCTTCTGTGCTTTGACACCTACATCATAGCATATGTATTTTGGCAAGCAAGGGGTTAAAACCCATCGGGCACTTTTTGAAATGGCATGGACAGAGGCGCAGGAGGTGTAAACACCACCCCTCAGTCCCCTCCTCATAAGAGGAGGGGAAGTTCCCTATACAAAGTAACAGCAAAAAGTTTGAGTTTGGGGTTCTCCCTCCTTTTATAAGGAGGGGGTTAGGGGGTGGTTTAATTGTTTTAAAAAGTAAATTTAATTAAAGTGCGGGCGGGGAGAATCGAACTCCCATATCCTGCTTGGAAGGCAGGTGTTCTACCACTAAACTACGCCCGCAATAGAGTCATATGTATGACTCTCGTATACTAGCAAATACTTATCCTATGTTCAACTAAAATTTACTGCAACCGACCATTAGCATAAATACGCACATTATCAATATCTGCAAACTGTTGCATGGTTTGATTTATCTGACTTTTAATATCAGTGATATCACACCATGCGATACTTCCTACAAGGTTATTGTTTGCAAAATAAATAGATAATGTGGTACCGCTGCGCTCTAGTCTTTGAATGGTAAGACCTTTTTTAATACCCGTTATGAAACCTTCATATAACTCATCCTCATTGGGCCCACTAATTAATGATTGGATTGTTTCTTCAACAACGTTGCCCAAATTACCCGCTTCGAGTCGACGCTGCACAGGGAAAGTTTTTGAACAACTTGGATTTATGGGTTCTTCAGTTTGATTTGGATAATAGAGTGTAATAAAACCAGAATGTGTTCCCGTAAAACCATTTATAATACCTTCACCAATATCGCCCGGATTAGGTAGTGTGATGGTGCGACGATTTTCACGGTAGCGACGGTCATACGATGTACTATTACTTGCATTTTCATCACTGTGACAGTCGGCATCTTGCATATCTATACTATTATCACCATCATTATCAATACCATCACCACATTCTAATGTAGCCGATACATTCACCTCGACTGGGGTTGGATCAGGGTCATCATTATTTTCTGGAACTACTGGTGCAATAATAGGTACACCTGTTCCCTCTCCAAAACGAATTGGTAAGGTTACCGTTGAATTTCTACCTGTTTCTAAATTACCCGTACTTCTTTGGAAAAGTATGTAGCCCTTCTTTTTTACTGGAAGAAATTCGTATTCATCAAATGTTCCAGAAAAGGGTACGAATTCTTCATATTCTGAATTTGGAATTTCTGCTGTTGTTGTTGCTGTTCCGTAAGCAATTGCTGTTTTTGTATTATCATAGAGAATAATAGGAAAAGCATTGTCATAAAACCAATATCCTCGTGCTTGTCCTGTTATGCTAAAAGGCATGTCTACTTTTTCATTTGGTTGTGGTTGATATACCACAATATCTGGGGGCAATTGATGTCGGGCAGTACGCCCAGAAAATGCAATGATCAAAATAATAAATAAAATCAATCCCACAGCAAAAAACCCAATGAGCATTTTACGGAAATTTTCTGGATCCATGCCGACAGCCCGTGGCGCATTCATATTCATAGGTGGATAATATACATATTGTGGATCAGTATAATATACAGGCGGAGTTGACGGGGTGGATATGGGTGCCGCAGGTACAGAAGTTGATGTTTTTTGAGATGTAAGAGTTTCAGAATTCTGTCCTGTTTCTCCTAATAAATTTTCTGGCGCAATTTGAGCGGTATTATTAACAACAGTAGTAGTCCCTGAATCTTTCGGTATACTTTTTGCATCCAAGGGCGTTTCTCCTGGTATATAAGGGACATATTTACTTTCTTTAACAGGAAGATCAGAGTTCTGGTCTGATTGACCTCCGGTTGAGGGCTGTGATCGAAAGGTTTGCATAATATAAATTATTTTAATGTCGGGGCGCCGAGATTCGAACTCGGAGTCACCTGTACCCAAAACAGGCATGTTAGCCGTTACACCACGCCCCGCGACCTTACTAGTATATCATAGTTTATTATAAATTCAAAAGTAAAAGTAACAATTAAAGTAGAATATATTAAAAAATATAAAGAAATATAAATAAATTTAAGTTTGATGACGAAATAAAAAATCTTGCAATCTGACTCATACTCGTCATAGCATCATATACTATTA
>CAZYBJ010000027.1:0-7500 GCA_964645325.1 uncultured Candidatus Saccharibacteria bacterium | reverse complement strand
TGTTTTTGAAGAAAGCGACGGCGCAGTTGTATTTCCAGGTGAAAAGTATAATTTACATACACGCGTTTTTATAAACTCACTGGGCATTCCAACCTACGAGGCAAAAGAATTGGGACTTGCCCAGGCAAAGTTTGAAAAGTTTCCCTACGATCAATCATTTAATATTACTGGCAATGAAATCAATCAATATTTTAAAGTGCTTTTAAAAGTGATGAGTTTTACTATGCCCGAACTCGCAGAACGTACGACACATATTGGTCACGGTATGTTGCGATTGAGTTCTGGAAAAATGTCATCGCGTACGGGTAATGTTATTTGGGCAGAAGATTTTCTCAATGATGTTGAAGCTCAAGTTCGTGAAAAAGTAAATGGGCGAGGCGATCTAGATGATGAAACAATATCAGCAATTGCTCTTTCAGCAATGAAGTTTGCGATCTTGAAACAAGATATAACCAAAGACATTATATATGATGTTGAAAAATCCCTTTCCTTCGAGGGTGATTCGGGACCCTATCTGCAATATACCTATGCACGTTGTCGGTCGTTATTGGAAAAGGGCACGGCTTCGCCAAGGCTACACAGTGCAAGTGCGCCAGAGAATTGGGAAAGTACAGAGCTGGAAAAATTACTCTATCGTTTTCCAGAAATTATAGCCGAGGCACTCCACGAGCATTCATCACACTACATAGCAACGTATTTAATAGATGTGGCACGCGCCTTTAATTCATGGTACGGCAATACGCAGATCCTTGATGCGAACGATAAAGAGGCAACGCAGTATAAACTCGCCATTGTTGAGAGTATGTCTATTGTCCTGCGTAATGGCCTTTGGGTGTTGGGTATTCACGCTCCAGAGAAAATGTAATCCAGAATTTGATTTTTAGGACAGCACTTGTATGATGCTAGGTAAATATAGGTTCTTTTGCAAAATGTTGATGGTTGGGTGAACTATGGTGATCAGATGGCCTGGTCAACGTGTTTCACTTAATCACGCAATCAACATGAAAAGAGTAGGTTTTTTTGCCACGTTTCTTTTTCTCCTGTCTTTGATCGGGGTTAATCCCCTGATTGGACAGAGAACTGATAAAGTCGTCGCCAGATTGGCTGGCGATCAAATCAGGATCAGGCTAAGGGGAGACGATGTTTCTTTGCTGACTCCAAAAGACTACCGGTGGACACGAGCAAACCTTTCTTGGTACGTAATAATACCAGGAATTGCTGCCCCTAAAGATGGTGGCCCTCCAATCTATATAAATTTGGGGAAATTAATGATTTCTGAAATGACGATAGAATTTGCGCCAATTCTATCTGTTACAAAGAGGGCAAAAAGAACCGTCTTGGTAAGGGTTCGAATAAAACAATCCGACGGAGAGGCCATCCGAAGGGGAAAACTTTGCAATTTCTGGGGAAGAATTCCAAAATTGGGGTTTTTTCTTCTCGAATAAGAGGTTGTTGACCTCTAAAGAGCCTGTTCCTCAAAGGAGCGGGCTTTTTTCTTATTCTTAAAATTCTAAATATTAAAGGGTAAAAGAGAAAGCAGATTGACGACGATTGACTTAATCAAACTTATCTTATATAGTAATCTACGTATATAAAAGGTTCGTTCTTTTTATTTCACCAAAAAACTATTTGTTATGTGGTTAGGTGATAAAAAATTTCCAAAGTCTATGGGTAGGGGCAAGGGCAAGGATAAGGGCGAGGGAAAAGTTATCTCTTTCACACCCTCTGGACTTCCTCAGAAAAAACCGAGGACTTTTGGGCGACTTGTTCCAGTCGCTGTCCCTGTTTTAGGGATGGCGATATTAGTAATCTTTACTCTTTTTGGCCACGTGCCATTGGCAAGGATTATTACAACTATTTCGGCAACGATTTTGAGTGGGGTCGCCGTATTGACCCTCCTTAAGGATCGTCAAAAAGATCTCTCGGGGATAATTCTCGTTATTTGTGGACTGATACAGCTTGCAAACATTGGATGGCTTATTTTTGGGAGATAACGCCTATTACATGACTCGCCAATCTGGTTTGAGACTGTAATAGGCTTTTTTATTTGACAAAATCTACTATTGCTTTTTTAATAAATATTTGCTATAATGGACACATTAGTAAAAATAACCCGAGTTTATCTCGGAATATATCATATATGTATAGTCCAGAAGCTTTAAACACCGCAAGAACAGGAGGAGTAGAAGCTAAAGAAAAAGAAATAAAAAATAAGGCTGAAATTGCAGTAGAGGTTAGTGAAAAATTTGGTATTGATGTATCAGATCCAGGGGCTGTAATGAGTAAAGGTCTTGAATTAACACAAAAGAGTGATTATACTGGATCTGGAGAACTGTCAAACCTTCAGCGCCAATATAATTCTGCGCCGGAAGCTACTGTTGATGCAGCGCTTGCTCCAGAAGGTACTGATATAGAGGGGGGTATAGCAGCATAATTACAAAAATAACTAAAATTTCAAAAATACCAGAAAATCATATTTTCTGGTATTTTTGCTGTGCTAATATTTGACTTTATAATATAAATATGCTATTATATATCTGTAAGTGAGTTCTTTCCCAAAACGTTGATGGTTGGGTGAAATATGGTGATCAGGGAGTCTGGTCGGTGTATTTAATCCAATCATTTGAAACACTTTAAAGCCTTAAAGCTATGAAAAAGACCATCTTTATCTTCGGCCTGCTGTTCGTCATCTTCCTCACCTCTTGCACGGAAGAAAGACTGGGAACGGGTGTTGTTGTTGAAAAAATTGACAATGCTCCTTACAATATGTATTACTCCCTGGTCATGCCAGCTGGAGATACCATTGAGGGGGTCTTATCAGAAACTGACTCCCTTTGGTACAACACCAAGTTGGGGGGCGTGGTTGATGCATTCTATCAACCTGAAAACGGAGCCATCTACGCCCGCAAGGCTTCCTAATCTAAGGAAGTCCCCACACCACAATCTCACCCTTTGGGAATAATGAGATTGTGGTGTTTTTCTTACCCCAAAATTGTCCACAGTGATGAAAGGGCGGGTGAGTTGTATTTTCCCATGCAATTCAGTACTATGCATGCTATTCGTGTGAAAGGTCTTGAAAAAGAAAAAAGATGCATTTTATTTGTATTCTATTCTTTTTCTCCTCTACTTTTCCCTCGATTGTATGACGTTAATTATTAATAACCTTATGTTGGCAGGAGATTTGAAAGAACCCTGTTAACCAATGAGTATGAAATACATTGTGGGTAAAAAGGTGCAAATGACTCAATTCTTCGATGAAGAGGGTCGCGCACACGCCGCAACGATCGTTGAGGCAGGACCAGTAACTATTACAGGTGTACGTACGACCGAAAAGGATGGCTATACTGCTGTTCAGTTGGGTTACGGTACAAAACGAGAGAAAAATATTGCCAAGGCGCAACAGGTTGCCTGGAAAGACTTTGGTATGTTCGCTGATGTGCGTGAATTTCGCACCGACGCACTTGCTCCAGAGGATTTGGTGGGTGACTCATTCCAAATTGCTGACATGTTCGCTGTGGGCGACGCTATTACCGTTACGGGTATCTCGAAGGGTAAGGGATTTCAGGGTGTGGTAAAGCGCCATGGTTTCGAGGGAGGACGCCGTACTCACGGTCAGAAGCACTCTGAACGCGAGCCGGGATCTATTGGATCTGGTGGTGTACAGCGTGTGTTCAAGGGAACACGCATGGCAGGACGTATGGGAACCGATCGTATTACGGTCAAGAATCTTTCTGTACTTGCAATTCATCCAGAAACACATACCATGCTTATTAAAGGAGCCGTACCAGGTCGACGGGGAACTATTCTTGAAATTATTGCGCAAAAATAATCAGCGCAGTTCATTCATTACATAAATTATATGAAAGCAGATGTCTATACAATAAAAGGAACAAAAGCATCGTCAGTTGAATTGGACGAGTTCGTATTTGATGCACCCTATAATCAGGATTTGATTCATCAGGTGGTGGTATCTATGCAGGCAAACGCCCGACAAGGGAGCGCCCACAGTAAAACCAGAGGCGAGGTACGTGGTGGTGGTAAAAAGCCATGGCGCCAAAAGGGAACAGGACGCGCACGTCACGGATCATCACGCAGTCCTATTTGGGTTGGTGGTGGAACGACGTTCGGTCCACGCAATGATAAAGATTACAGTAAAAAAATTAACCGCAAGGTAAAAATAAAGGCGCTGTATGCTATTTTATCTGAAAAGTTTCGCTCGACACAGGTGATGTTAGTAGAAGATTTTGGCATACAAGCCATTGCTACAAAGTCAGTGCAGGATATTATTAAAAATATTTCAGGCGTATCAGGATTTGAAACGCTCGACACCAAAAAGAATCCAAATAATATTTTAATTGTTGTACCTGAATATAACGAAATGTTACTCAAAAGTATTAACAACATGCCTCATGTTATGTTGGCCGATGCACTTGGTTTGAATGTTATGGATGTGATACAGCATAGATATGTTGTGGTAATGCAACCGGAATTAGTAAACAGTATTTTGGCTTCACGTCACTGGAGTAAAGAAACGCTTACTCCTACTGCTGTATCTGATGCTCCAAAAACAAAAAAAGTAGCAAAGAAAGAAGAGCAGAAAGTAGCAAAGAAAGTTGCACAGAAAAAAGCAGGAGAAAAGAAAACAGAAAAGAAAGCAGAGAAAAAAGTAGTAAAGAAGGTCGAGAAAAAACCGGCTAAGAAGGCAAGTGCTAAATAATCTATATGAAAAAGCAATCTCTTATAACAACAGAAGATCTTTCATGGGTGTTGATCAAGCCACGTCTGAGTGAAAAGGCGGCACAGGTGGGCAGTGAAAACATCTATACGTTTAATGTTTCTCCAGATGCAAACAAAATTCAGATCAAACAAGCCATTTACATGTATTACAAAGTAATGCCAACGCGCGTAAATGTGTTGAATAATAAAGAGCGTAATGTGGTAGTACGTGGCAAACGAGGAGTAAAAAGTGGCTTCAAAAAAGCAATGGTGCATCTGAAAAAAGGCGATACTATTAATTTGGTATAATCTGATATAAATTAATTATTTAATTATGGTGGCCCGCCGATACTGGGCACACAAATACTTATGAAAAAATACAAACCAACATCAGAAGGGCGACGCAGTACCGTGGGAGTAACCTACAAGGGGGTGCTTACCGCCTCTAAGCCTCACAAGGCGCTTACCAAGGGAATGCAACGGAGTGTGGGACGTAACAACCTCGGACGTATTACCGCACCGCACAAGGGTGGAGGACACAAGCGTAGTTATCGTGCCGTAGATTTTCTCTATAACAAGCATGATATTTCTGCAAAGGTAGAAACGGTTGAGTACGATCCTAATCGCAATGCTTTCATTTCACTTGTTGTTTACGCTGATGGTGAACGACGCTATGTGATAACGCCAAAGGGTATGAAGGTAGGTGATACGTTTATAGTGAGTAAAGAAGCACCGGTTACTGTAGGTAATCGTATGCAGTTGAAGAATATTCCAGTAGGTACTTTTGTGTATAACGTAGAGTTAAAGCCTCAGGGTGGCGCAAAGATGGCGCGAAGTGCGGGTGCCTTTGTGCAGATCGCGGCGCACAATGAGGGCAAGACAAACTTGAAAATGCCTTCAACTGAAATTCGTCAAGTTGCAGAAATTTGTTACGCCTGTGTTGGTGAAGTATCAAACTCCGATTGGAAACTTTCTCGTTTTGGTAAAGCTGGACGCAGTCGTTGGAAGGGTATTCGTCCTACGGTGCGTGGTAGTGCTAAAAACCCTGTTGATCACCCCCATGGTGGTGGAGAAGGGCGCCAAGGAATTGGGCTCCGTCGTGGACCAAAAACACGTTATGGAAAATTGGCATACGGCGTTAAAACACGTACTCCAAAGAAATATTCAAATATTAACCGGGTTACTCGCCGCAAGACCAAGAGATAAAGTTAAAATAATATTTTTCACCAAAAACACCCGAAAAGAAAGGGTGTTTTTTGGTATTGCCGTTGTTTCGGCAAGCTCAACGACCGTTCGATGTTGTAGTACAGTATCATTACTTCGCCGAAAAGTGGCACATAAATCGAATTTTTATGGCCACTTTTCGGCGATAAGGATTGTGCTGTGCCACAGAGTTTGTAGGTTGCTGAGCTTGTCGAAGCAACAGAGGAAGCCCCTCCTTCGGAGGGGTAACTGCCGGAGGCAGGGGGGAGGCTTACCAACCTCTATTTCCCAGCCCCCTTCACTTGACTCTCAGTAAACCTTTTGCTAGTATCGAGCACAGCCACTCAATACGAGAGCGCTTTTTATTCATGACACGATCACTCAAAAAAGGACCTTACCAAAATCCTAAAATCTTGAAAAAGATTGAGGGGAAGAAGCCCAACGATGCTGGGCTTGTTAAGGTATGGGACCGTGCCCATGTTATAGGGCCTGATGCAGTAGGTTTTACATTCGGTGTGTATAACGGACGCAAGCACCTGAACGTGTTTGTTACAGAGGATATGATTGGACATCGTCTGGGTGAATTTGCACCAAGTAAAACATTTCATCGTCATGGTGGTAAAATGCAGAAAGAACTCGAAACAAAAAAACGTGAATCAGAAATTGCATCAGCCAAGGCTGCTCGTACATAATCTTCTATAGTACACTGTGCATTAATTATTTTTTATTTTTCATGAAAGCATACCTCAAAAATTATCGTCAACAGCCTCGCAAAGTTCGTCTTGTTGCTGATATGGTGCGCGGAAAAAAGGTTATGCGCGCACTTGCAGAGTTATCCTTTCTACCAAAGGATGCCGCAATGCCTATTCATAGACTGATTTCTTCAGCTATTGCAAATGCAGAGAATAATTTTAAGGTTCTAAAAGAAAATTTAATTGTAAAAGAAATTTCAGTAGATAAGGGAATTACGTTGAAGCGTCATCGTCCGGTATCACGTGGTCGTGCCCATCCTATTAGAAAACGTAGTAGTAATGTCAAGGTAATTCTTGATCAAATATAATTTATATGTCACAGGTTGCACACCCATATGGATATCGTCTTGTTACTCTCCGCGATTGGAAATCACGTTGGTTTTCATCTGATGTTAAAAAATATAGAGAATTTTTAAAAACAGATGTCCTCGTGCGTGAATTTTTGGAAAAGAAATTACAGGCTCATTACGTATCTAATATTGAATTCGAGCGCAACAACAAATCAACGCGTCTTATTATAACTACTTCACGTCCGGGTATGGTTATAGGACGTAGTGGTGAGGGGGCTGTGAAGTTGAAAAACGAAGTTGTACACTTCATGAAACGTCACCATATAGAAATTCCTAATGATTTCAAAATAGATATAGTTGAAGTTCAAAATCCAGAAGCAGATGCCATGATTATTGCACAGACTATTGCCGAAGGACTCAAGCGCCGCATGCCTTTCCGTCGCGTGATTAAACAAGCTATTGAGAAAGTAATGCTCGCCAAAGGAGTAAAGGGATGTCGTATCGCAGTATCAGGATTGATCGGTGGATCAGCATCTATG
>CAZYBJ010000026.1:0-7622 GCA_964645325.1 uncultured Candidatus Saccharibacteria bacterium | reverse complement strand
GAAGGTCCTGATCGTCCTGTAGAGGAGATAATGGTGAAGAGCATTATTGTAAGATAGTTGACGAAGCTTAAGAATAAGATATAATCTCTTCTTAGAACTTAGAAAAACGGAGAAAAAATGAAAACTCAAAAGATCTTCGATTTAACCGTCCTCTCCCTTATTTTGCTGGCAATCACTGTATATTATACGGTAGATGGTTTTCAGCGAGGGGGGATGCATGCGGGGATAATGTTCGGCTTTGCGGTATTGGGTGGCATTGCTACGCTCTACTGCACCGTATGCCTTATCCGGTCTAGATAAAACTAGAAAGAGCAGAAGCCAAATAAAAAACCCGGCACACTTTGATGAGCTGGGTTTTTTAATTTCTATACTCACATTCTTTTTTGCCCTCGGGGATGATTTTTTTGATGATAAATTTTTTATTGATGTACTCAGCGTGGGTGATTTTTACGCGCTTGCCTTCTGTGTCAAAAAAGAAAATTCCAGGCCAGCCATAGTATGCCCGATACTTGCGCCACAGCACCTCATCAGGCTCATCGAGGTGTATCAGAGCATCTTCTTTTTTGGTGAGTTTACATTTTGTTATATACGCTGGGTCTTGTTCAACAGGAATGACAGTACCTGCAAGTAACCTCGGAAGCGTGTTGAGTAAGAGTTCTGCGCCAATAATGCTCAGCTGATTGCGTAATTCTTGTGTATATTCATTACCTGTTAGTTGTATTTTTTCGTGCGCAATAATGGGGCCCGAATCAAGTGCAAAGCGCATGGTCTGTATACTCACCCCTGTTTCGGTATCACCCGCGAGGATGCTCGCCTCAACAGGCGTTGCGCCACGCCAGCGGGGAAGCAGGGAATAGTGAATATTGATCGTGCCGTGGGTAGGGATATCAATAAAACGCTGCGGCATGATCACCCCATAGGCAACGACAATAAAGAGGTCCCACTTTTTCTGGGTGAGTCGGACATACGCATCATCATCTAATGTTTCTGGCTGAAAGATTTCTTTATCGTGTTTTAATCCCCAAGTTTTTACCGGTGAAGCCTGTGGTTCACTCCAATTTCTGCCTACGGCTCTATCGGGATTTGTAATGAGTAATGATGGTGCATAGACAGTACTATTTTGGAGTGCATCAAGAAAATGAGTACAGAGTTCTGGTGTACCAAAAAATGCAAGAGAGGGTGGCGATTTTTTTTCTGGAATCTGCATAAAAAGATATATTAGATAGTTTTTTGATACTTGCGAATTTCTTCTTCTGACAAGGGGCGAATATTACGGGCATGATCACAAAAAAGAATGCCATGCAGATGATCAATCTCATGCTGAAATATCTGGGCAAGGAGTCCTGATGCGCCCCTGCTAAATTTTTTGCCTCGTTCATCGTAGGCTTCTACGGTTACTTTTTCATAGCGATGTGTTTGTCCATAATCCCAACGAACTGATAAACAACCTTCTTCTAACCATATTTTATTTTTTGAATATTTAATAATTTGCGGATTAATATAGACAAGAGGTTGATTCGTGTACTGCGCAAATGCTTTTGGCGATACTACAAATATTTGCAATGACACTCCAATTTGTGGAGCAGCAATGGCAACACCATCTGGCTGAGTTTCAAGAGTCGCAGCCATAGTGGCAAGGATTCTCTGTATCTCATCAGACGTAATATGTAGGGGATCTACAGGGGCGGCTTCAGCTCGTAGTACAGGATCATCTTTTTGAACAATAGTAATAATCATACGTAGATTCAGGGCTAGGGGAGTAAGTTATTTTAATTGCTTGAGATAGTCAACAAGCTGATCAATTTTCACTGTTTTTTGTGAACGTGTTTTCATATCGCGAACAATAACAGTAGCATCAAGCGCTTCACGTTGGCCAAAAATCAGGGTATAGGGAACTTCTTCTTTTTCTGCTGCGGCAAGTTGTATAGACAACTTATCTTTCGACAGAGATTGAATTACAGGAATTTTTGCCTGACGGAGTTCCTCTACAATGCTGAGACTCTTTAGTTTTGCATCAAACCCAAGCTGAATAAAATATACTTTTGGTTTTTTAATAATGCGTGGTACGAGTTTTTTCCACCAACTTGATTGCATAACGCGCTCGGCGCCCAGTGCTACTCCAACTCCAGGTACATCTTTGCGGTGACCCATGGTTTTTGAGAGATAGTTATAACGACCACCACCACAAATAGTCATCATTTTTACTTCACCGGTTTCTTCATCAACGCGTTCTTCCATGATTTCAAATACTGTATCAGTATAATAATCCAAACCACGCACGAGATTTTTATTAATTCTATAGATAATGCCTACTTCATCCAAATATTCTAAAACAGCTTTAAAATGTTTTTTTGCAGATGGGGTAAGGAAGGCAATAGCGTCAGGTGCCTCGGCATTAATTTCAACTGTTTTTGGATCTTTAGAATCAAGTACGCGGAGTACATTCGTTTTTGCGCGCTGACGATCTGTTGCAGGCAGTTCATTCATGAATTTCCTGTAGTAATTTTTTAAGGCTTTTTCATATGCACTACGCGATTCTTTATCACCAATAGAATTAATATCTACAAAGATATCTTCGGCGCCGGATTCTTTCAAAATGGTTACGGCTGTTTGAATGATAATAGCGTCAGCAATAGGTTTTTCTGTTCCTAAAATCTCTAGGCCAAACTGATGAAATTGACGATAACGTCCGCGTTGAGGGCGATCATGACGAAACATGGGACCAAAATAATACAGCATCACCGGCTGAGGCTTTGATTTCATACCGTGTTCAATATACGCACGCATCACGGGAGCTGTTTTTTCAGGACGGAGTACCAGCTTATCACCGCCACGGGTTTTTAATTGGTACATTTCTTTTTCAACGATGTCAGTTTCTTCGCCCACACTACGCAAGAAAACATCCTCATGTTCCAAAATAGGTGTATCGATGGGTTCAAAACCGTAGTAAATAGAAATTTCTTGTGCTTTTTCAAAAAACCCTTGCATTTCATAATAATCATCTCCCATGCGATCGCGCATGCCCTTTACTGATGTAGGTGTTATTTTTTTTGATAGGTCGCTCATAGGTATTTTATTATATATTAAAATTCTAATAATTTTTTATTCTGCTGAATCTACGTACTGCCCCCGATGGTCTCCTGGATGGAGGTCAATAGTACTCATGGGGAGTAGGCGTACCCATGGTCGCCCAACAATATATTCTTGATCGAGGGGTCCCCATCCACGAGAATCAAAACTATTAGGACGGTTATCTCCCATAACAAAGTATTCAGTTTCGCTGAGACTGGTTTCTTGATTAGTAGAAAGAGGTTGTGAAATATAATCTTCTTCCAAGGTAATACCCTCAGGATGCTCTTCATTTTTTATGATTACTTCTGTGCCATTTAAAACCACAGTTTCACCTGGTAGGCCAATAATACGCTTGATGAGAAAACGTGATGGCTCGCTAGGGAAGCGAAAAACCACCACATCACCACGCTGTGGCTCGTGTAAACGATATTCTATTTGATCAACAATTAAATAATTTTTATCAGCAAAAGTTGGATCCATAGACGCCCCTCGCACAATAAAGGGTTGTGCAACAAAGGCGCGCAGAGGAATAACAATAACCAGACACACAACGATAAAGCGCACCATATCAAATACTTGATACAGGGTACTTGGCTGTTGCTTTGTTTTTTCTGATATATCAGTCATATATAATGCAATTATATTAATAAAATAAGAGTATTAGTGAGTAGTATACTATACTTTTTCTCTTGCCGGTTAATTTTTTTTATTTTATAATGCTAATATGAGTTTTTCTAAAAAACTGCTTATAATATTTTCTTTGAGTGTCGCTGCGCTTGCTATTGTTACTGTTCTTCTAGTAAATAATAATACAGATTATGTATGGGACGAGTATGAAAGCGCTGTCATTACGATGCCCAGTGGCGAAGATTTGCTGGTTGCTATTGCAGACACGCCGGAAAAGCGCACACAAGGACTTTCTTTTACGAGTCACATACCGAAAGGCCGGGGTATGCTCTTTATTTTCGACGAGATTGATTACTATGCTTTTTGGATGAAGGATATGCGTTTTCCGATTGATATACTGTGGCTTGATGATAAGGGGGTAATAGTACACATTGCAGAATCAGCATCTCCAGATTCTTATCCAGAATCTTTTACTCCTCCCGTACCCGCACTTTCTGTGCTTGAATTACCAGCAGGATCATGTAAAGAAAAATATATATGTAGTGTGGGAAGTGTGCTTGAAATTAATAAATAAATTACAAGAGTCTTACATGAAAAATAAAAAGATATCCACAGAATTTTTGAGAAACTTTTTGCATGAAAATTTTTGAGAGAAAACTTGCAAAAAAAATAAAAATCTGAAGTGCTTAATTTATAGGAATATTTTTTAATAGACGCTTGACGTTTATTTTTTACTTGTTGCAGAGTGTAATTTTTTGCATAATTGGGAAGAAAGATATTAGTTTGCTATAATAGAAGAACATTAAATATAAAGTAAAAATATTATTAATAAATTTATAGCACTTATTCTATGTCTATGGCACCAGACCGAATTCCTCATACCGTTACGTATACGTTTCAGTATGTTACTAAGCGTGACGGACGTATCCAATCATTTGATATGGAACGTATCGAGCAGGCAGTTTATAAAAATTTCTTGGAAACAGGCGAGGCTGGTATAGAGGAGGCGCGTGTTGTGGCGCACTTCGTTGGTGATTTATTAGAACAAGAGGCAGAAATGAATGGTGGAGATCTCTATACGCCAAATGTAGAGCATATTCAAGATCTTGTTGAACAGGAATTGATGAAACAGGGTTATTTTAATTCTGCAAAGGCATATATTTTGTTTCGTCAACGTCGAGCAGATTTGCGCCGAGAGCGCAAGGAAAAGCTTCTGGCTGACATTTCTGCTAGCAATTTATCTGTTATTTTACGTGATGGGTCATATGCACGTTTTAACATAGAAGAAATCTATAATTTTGCAGAACAGTGCGCCCAAGGTTTTCCTGCAGTAGATGTACATGAAATTGTAGAGTCGCTAAAACTGAACATATTTGACGGTATTTCGCTTTCAGAAATTAACGAGGCGTTGGTGTTGGTTGCCAAATCTCGTGTTGAGCGTGATCCACAGTATTCATACTATGCATCGCGCATTATGATTAACGAGATGAACAAGCGTGTGATTGGGGTAAATGAATTTGATGCTGATTTTGAAACTATTTTTAAAACATCATTTGAAAAGCAAATACGTCTCGGAGTAGCACAAGGTCGTTATTCCCAAGCCCTTCTCGATTTTGATTTTACAGCACTTTCTGCAGAATTGGATGCGTCACGTGATAAACTTTTTGAATATCGAGGCATTCATGTGCTCTGGGATAGGTATTTAATAAAAACACTTGATCAAGAATTTTTAGAAATTCCTCAGTATTTTTGGATGCGTATTGCTATGGGTCTTGCTATTGGTGAAAAGGATAAAAATCAAGAGGCCATTGCATCCTATCACCTGATGTCACAGATGTTTTATACACCGAGTTCTCCAACCCTGATTCATGCAGGACAAGAGCGTGCGCAGATGAGTTCCTGTTTTCTGAGTACCGTAGAGGATGACCTCCATCATATTTTTAAAGTAGTGGGTGACAGTGCGCAGATTTCAAAATATTCAGGAGGACTGTCTATTGATTGGACTAATATTCGTGCTACTAATTCTCTGGTAAAGAGTATTAATCAACCAAGTCAGGGATTGATTCCATTTTTGAAAGTGGTTGATTCAACTACAGCAGCTATTAATCGCAGTGGCAAACGTCGTTCAGCTGTTTCTGTTTCTATTGAAAACTGGCATCTTGATTTTGAATATTTTCTTGATTTGCGCAAAAATACGGGTGATGACCGTCGCCGCACTCATGATATTAATACAATAGCGTGGATTTCTGATTTATTCATGAAGCGTGTTGAGGCAGGCGCAGAATGGACCCTCTTTTCACCTAATGATGTTCCTGATTTACATGATGCATACGGCAAAGATTTCGAAGCTCGTTATGAAGCCTATGAAAAATTAGTAGATGAAGGCAAGATCAAACTCTTTAAACGTCTAGAAGCAAAAGTACTGTGGCGTAAAATGATTACGATGCTTTTTGAAACGGGGCACCCATGGATTACGTTCAAAGATCCTTCAAATATTCGCTCCCCACAGGATCATGTTGGTGTTATTCATCATACGAATTTATGTACTGAAATTATGCTGAATACCTCGGCAAATGAAACAGCAGTATGTAATCTCGGTTCTATTTCACTACAACGTCATTTAGATGCGAATAATAATATCGACTGGAATCGCTTGGCACAGACAGTAGCAATGGGTATGCGCATGATTGATAACGTGATTGATGTAAATTTCTACCCAACTATCGAGGGAGAAAATGCGAATAAACGCCATCGTCCTGTTGGATTGGGCGTAATGGGTTATCAGGATTTGTTATTTAAAAAACATATTCCTTTCGATACTGATGAAGCAGTAGCACTTTCTGATGAAATTATGGAATTTATTTCTTATCATGCTATTTTAACCTCGTCACAACTGGCCAAGGAAAAGGGCGCGTATAGTAGTTTTGCAGGATCAAAATGGGACAGGGGATTACTGCCGATAGATACGATTGCGCTCCTCGAAGAAGAACGCGGTATTTCTACAAACATTTCAAAAACTGGCAAACTTGATTGGACCCCTGTGCGCGAGCATATCAAGGCATACGGTATGCGTAACTCACTCTGTATGGCTATTGCACCTACGGCAACGATTGGAAATATTTCCGCATCACTGCCATCAATAGAACCTATTTATGAAAATATTTATGTAAAAGCAAATTTCAGTGGTGAATTTACGGTAATTAATGAATATCTCGTAAATGATTTGAAAGCTATCGGTATGTGGAACGATCACATGCTTTCACAGCTCAAGCATCATAATGGCAGTATTCAAAACATTGTAGGTATTCCAGAGAATATGAAAGAACTCTATAAAGAAGTATTTCAAATTGGTCCCGAATGGTTGATTACTCATGCGGCACATCGTCAAAAATGGATTGATCAGGCGCAGTCAATTAATATCTTTACCAAATCAACTTCAGGAAAGGCATTGTCAGATATTTATTTTAAAGCATGGAAAAGTGGACTAAAAACAACGTATTATTTACGCACATTAGGGGCAACCAGTATTGAAAAAGCAACCACTGATATCAAAGAATCAACCATAGCTATGCCAGAAGAAAAAGAAGAAAAAATAGAAGAGATAACAATACAACAGACGAGCATATTAGAACATATAGATTTGCCTGCGGTTGCCGCTCCAGATATGGGTACGGGAAAGAAATTGCATGTATACAATGATGGCACCTGTGAATCATGTCAGTAAAGGTAATTACATTATTAATTTAAATAACATAATAAATATATGGCAGGAGAAAAATCAATCTTGATGAACAGCACTACTGACCCAAATAAAATACTTCCTATGAAGTATCATTGGGCACGACAACACTACAAAAATGGTGTTGCAAATAACTGGACCCCAGAAGAGGTAAACATGCAAAAAGACGTGGAAACGTGGACTG